>CAIYDX010000389.1 GCA_903925005.1 uncultured Geobacteraceae bacterium | reverse complement strand
TACGAGCTCAAGGAGTTCTTCGTCGTCAACCATGTCGGCCTTGTTGAGGTATACTACCATATAAGGAACGCCAACCTGACGGGCAAGCAGGATGTGCTCGCGAGTCTGCGGCATCGGGCCGTCAGCTGCGGATACAACCAGGATAGCGCCGTCCATCTGCGCAGCACCGGTGATCATGTTCTTGACATAGTCGGCATGGCCGGGGCAGTCAACATGAGCATAGTGACGTTTGTCTGTTTCGTATTCAACATGGGCGGTAGCAATGGTGATACCACGCTCGCGCTCTTCAGGGGCGTTGTCGATCTGGTCGAATGCCTTGTACTCAGCCTGACCTTTGCCGGCCAGAACTTTGGTAATGGCAGCGGTCAAGGTAGTCTTGCCGTGGTCGACGTGACCGATCGTACCGATGTTTACATGTGTTTTATTACGTAGAAACTTTGCTTTTGCCATGAGAAAGGCCCTCCTGAGTTACGGATTTAAGTTAGATTAACCCTTTACTTTTGCAACTATCTCTTCAGCAACCGACTTCGGTACTGGCTCATAATGATCAAAGGTCATTGCATACGTTGCGCGCCCCTGTGTGGCAGAACGTAAATCGGTTGAATACCCGAACATCTGAGCGAGCGGCACCATGGAGGTAATAACCTGGGCACCTGCCCTGGAATCCATACCCATTATGCGGCCACGCTTGGAGTTAAGATCGCCAATAACATCGCCCATGTACTCTTCAGGAACAACTACTTCAACCGACATGATCGGCTCAAGAATAATCGGGCCCGCTTTTGAGCAACCCTCTTTGAAACCCATCGAACCGGCGATTTTAAAAGCCATCTCGGAGGAGTCAACTTCGTGATACGAACCGTCAATCAGCGAAACTTTGACATCGACAACCGGGAATCCGGCTAATACACCATTATCGAGCGCTTCCTTAATACCTTTGTCAACGGCAGGAATATACTCGCGGGGCACAACGCCACCCTTGATCGCATCGACAAATTCATACCCTAGGCCAGCTTCCTGCGGCTCAACTTCAAGCCATACGTGACCATATTGACCACGACCACCGGACTGGCGAACAAACTTACCTTCCACCTTGACCTTCTTGGTGATTGTTTCACGATAAGCGACCTGCGGCTTGCCGACGTTCGCCTCGACTTTGAACTCACGCATCAAACGGTCTACAATAATTTCCAGATGCAACTCGCCCATACCGGAGATGATGGTCTGGCCGGTTTCCTCATCCGTTTTAACACGGAAGGAAGGATCTTCACTCGCGAGCTTCTGAAGACCAAAGCCGAGCTTTTCCTGCTCAGCCTTGGTTTTAGGCTCGATAGCGATTGAAATTACCGGTTCAGGGAACTCGATTGACTCCAGGATTACGGCTTTATCTTCATCACACAGCGTGTCGCCGGTAGTCGTATATTTCAGACCTACTGCGGCGGCAATATCGCCGGCATAGACTTCCTTAACTTCTTCACGTTTGTTCGCGTGCATCTTGAGAATACGTCCGATACGTTCACGCTTCCCTTTTGTCGAGTTGTAAATATACGAACCGGCCTGAACAACGCCTGAGTACACACGGAAAAACGTCAACTGCCCTACGAAAGGATCGGTCATGATCTTGAAACCGAGAGCGGAGAAAGGCTCAGTATCGGAAGCATAGCGCTCAATTTCGAGCCCTTTGTCTGTATCAATCCCTTTAACAGGGGGAATATCCATTGGTGAAGGCATGTAATCAACAACGGCATCGAGAAGATTTTGTACGCCTTTATTTTTAAAAGAAGAACCACATATTACTGGACAAAATTTAATACCAATAGTGCACGCACGAATTGAAGCCTTAATTTCAGCCTCACTCAGCGCTTCACCGGAGAGATACTTCTCCATAAGAACATCATCATGGCTGGATACTTCTTCAATCATTTTTTCGCGATACTCAACTGCTTCATCAAGCAGATCAGCAGGAATTTCCTCTGTACGATAGGTAGCACCCAGAGTCTCATCATCCCACAATATCGCTTTCATTGTTACAAGGTCGATAATCCCCTTGAAGTTTTCTTCTTTACCAATCGGCAACTGAATAGGAAGCGGATTGGCTTTCAGACGATCTTTAATCATCGAGACGCCGCGGAAGAAATCGGCACCGACGCGATCCATCTTATTTATAAAAGCAATTCGGGGTACACCATATTTATCAGCCTGACGCCACACCGTTTCCGACTGCGGCTCTACGCCGCCAACGGAACAGAACACCGCGACCGCGCCATCAAGTACGCGCAGTGAGCGTTCTACTTCAATAGTAAAGTCAACATGACCAGGTGTATCGATAATGTTAATACGATGATCATTCCAGGTGCAGGTGGTTGCTGCTGACGTGATCGTAATGCCACGTTCCTGCTCCTGCTCCATCCAGTCCATTGTAGCTGTGCCTTCGTGGACTTCACCGATTTTATGAGATACGCCGGTATAATAAAGGATACGTTCGGTCGTAGTAGTTTTTCCGGCATCGATATGGGCCATGATGCCGATATTTCTATATTTATCTAATGGTGCTAAGCGGGGCACTGAATCCTCCAAAAACGAATAATACTTCTACCAGCGATAATGAGCGAAAGCACGGTTTGCTTCGGCCATTTTATGGACATCTTCACGTTTCTTTACCGCAGACCCTCTATTGTTAAAAGCGTCCAGGATTTCACCGGCCAGCTTATCTTTCATCGTTTTTTCACTGCGAGCGGTCGAATACTTGATCAACCAACGCATTGCCAAAGACATGCGACGCTCAGGGCGCACTTCGATAGGCACCTGATAAGTAGAACCGCCAACACGGCGGGATTTAACTTCCAGCGTAGGCTTAATGTTATCAAGGCTCTTTTTGAGCACTTTAACCGCTTCATCATTGGTTCGCTGCGCAACAAGATCAAGCGCACCGTACATGATGGACTCCGCAACACTTTTCTTACCTGCAAGCATAAGGGAGTTGATCAGCTTAGCAACAACCTTGTCGTTAAACTTAGGATCCGGCAGAATTACTCTTTTTGGTACTTCTCTTCTTCTCGGCATATATTTCCCCTCAACTAAACAGGTTCAGTATTATTTCGGGCGCTTTGCGCCATATTTTGAACGACTCTGCAAACGGCCCTTAACACCAACCGAGTCAAGCGTACCACGCACGATGTGATAACGAACACCCGGAAGGTCTTTAACTCTGCCGCCGCGAATAAGAACAACGGAGTGCTCCTGAAGGTTATGACCAACACCCGGAATATATGAAGTAACCTCAAGGCCGTTAGTCAAGCGAACCCTAGCTACTTTACGAAGTGCAGAGTTTGGCTTCTTAGGCGTTGTCGTATAAACCCTCGTGCAAACACCGCGCTTCTGAGGACAACTCTTCAGAGCCGGGGCCGTTGATTTATCTTTTTTACTTTCCCTACCTGACCTGATCAGCTGGTTGATTGTTGGCATAGTCGTCAAATTCTCCAGATACAAAAATATCAAAACTGCCCCAAAAAGGAGCGAATCCGCAAACTAACAAAAGACAAGAATCTTTGTCAATCTTTTTATTAGGTCCGTGGCATTTTTTTGGTCTACTTAAACTCAAAAGGCTTTACAGATACACAATTACAAGGCGTTATGCTTGCAGATTGCGGTACAACATTGATCGCTCTGATAATTTAGTGGATGGGAATGGAATAATTTGATAGGGTCGGAATTTCACCGACATCTCCATTCGGATCAGTAGCGTTTGCTGCCCCTCTATATTGAGGAATTGAACTTGTACTCTTTTTACCGCCTGACTGTCAACAAAAATATTTAAATCCCTTCTTTTTTATTTTTTTGCGAATTTGGCTTGGCATTTTCTATCGTAATATCATACATGAGTTGTTAAATCGCTTTCCAAAGTATTCACTGAATCTTCGAAAGGTCGATACTTGGGAAGTTTTCTTATCGATTGCTTTTACAGTTTATCGAAGACATTGCACCTATATCCCACAAAAGAAGGAGAAGCGTCATGAACTTAAAAAAGAGTGCCGTACTGTTCTTGTCCGCCATTTTTGCCCTATGCGTCGTATCCGCAGGTTGCAAAAAGAAAGATGAAGCGTCTAAAGCCGCTTCCGACACCATTAAAATAGGTTTTCTCGGCGCCTTGACCGGTGACGTTGCCATGTTCGGCAAACCGACACTTGAAGCCATGAAGATAGCTGCCGATGACCTGAATGCCTCGGGGGGCATTTTAGGCAAGAAGATTGAAATTATCGAGGCCGACAACCGTGGCGACAAGCAGGAAGGTGCTTCCGTCACCCAGAAGCTCATCAGCCGCGACAATGTCATTGCCATCATCGGTGACCCTACCACCGGCATTACCAAGGTTGCCGCGCCAATCGCCCAGAAAGCCCAGATCGTTCTCCTTTCAGCCGGCTCTACCGGACCTGGCGTTGTTGAAAATGGCGATTTCATTTTCCGCAATACGCTGCTCGACAGCGTTGCCATTCCTGCCTGTATTGACTACTTTGCTAATGGCCTCAAATACAAAAAGGTTGCCGTCATTACCTCTGATAACAACGACTACAGTGTTGGTTTCACACAGACTTTCCGCGATGCCGCCAAGGGGAAGGGGATTGAAATTGTTGCCGATGAGAAAATCAAGGATGGCGACAAGGATTTCAGCGGCCAGGTTACCAACATCAAAGCCAAGAATCCCGATGTAATCTTCTTCTCCGGCTACTATACCGAAGGCGCCCTGATCATGAAAGAGGCCCGCAAACAGGGGGTCAAAGCCAACATGTTCGGCGGCGACGGCCTCTTCTCTCCCGAATTCATCAAACTGGGAGGTTCCGCGACCGAAGGTTCCATGCTCGCACTCGGATTCTCCCCGGAACAGGCGCCTCCAGTGACTGCAAAATTCATCGAATCATATAAGAAAAAGTATTCGGGCCAGATCCCCGGCCTGTATGCCGCACAAGGTTATGACGGCGTCATGATGATTGCCGATGCCATCAAACGTTCCAACAGCACCGATCCAAAGGTGTTCAAAACCGCATTAGCGCAGACAAAAAATTTCCAGGGAGTTTCCGGTACCGTTACGATCCGCGCCAACCGCGAACCGATTAAGTCGGCTGTCTGCCTGTTGACAGTCAAAAACGGCTCGTTTGTTCTTAGCACCAAAGTCCCGATAAAGATGGACTAGTCATCGTAGATCATTGCGGCGTCGGCCCGTTACCGACGCCGCATTTGTATATGAATGTGCATTTTTCTTCAACTAGGAGCTCACATGTTTTTCCAGCAGTTGATTAACGGTATCGCCCTGGGAAGCACCTACGCCTTGATCGCTCTGGGGTATACGATGGTCTATGGCATCATCACCCTGATCAACTTTGCCCACGGAGAAATCTACATGGTCGGTGCGTTTGCCGGTCTGTTCGCGACAGCCATACTCAAGCTGAATTTTTTTGTTGCGATGCTGATTGCAATGCTGACCTGCATACTGCTTGGCGTCTTCATCGAGCGGGTTGCGTACCGTCCGCTCCGCAAATCTTCACGACTGTCGGCTCTTATTTCAGCGATCGGTGTATCGATCTTCCTTTCGACCCTTGCTCAGATGCTCTTTGGCGCCAATGCCAAGGGGTACCCGGAAGATGTTTTTCCGGTCAGCCAGATCCGGATCGGCTCCGCGGAGATCTCCACACTCCAGCTCCTAATCATCTCAATATCGGCAAGCCTGATGATTGCTCTCGAATTTATTGTCCATAAAACAAAGATCGGCAAGGCCATGCGGGCAACCTCGGAAGATTACAATACCGCCGCACTGATGGGCATCAACGTCAACATGGTAATATCCTTTACCTTCGCGCTCGGTTCGGCACTGGCTGCCGCCGGCGGGGTTCTGGTCGGACTGCTCTTTAACGCGGTATCGTTCAATATGGGGTTGATGGCGGGGCTGAAAGCCTTTGCCGCTGCGGTGCTGGGTGGAATCGGCTCGATACCGGGCGCCATGCTGGGCGGTCTGTTGTTGGGGGTTACCGAAGTAGCCGGAGTTGCTATCGGCTTTTCATCCTACCGGGATGCCATCGCCTTTACCATTCTGGTGCTGGTGCTGCTGGTAAGACCTACCGGACTGTTAGGGCGCAAAATCCAGAAGAAAGTGTAAATTTAGCGGAGTGTTTAAAGTTTATGGGTGATTTTTTACAACAGTTGATGGGGAGCTTTAACCCTTACTACCTGCAGATTATCGTCAACATCGGGATCGGCATCATAATGGCGCTCGGCCTGAATGTCGTTACGGGGCTGACCGGCCAGTTATCCCTGGGACACGCGGCATTCATGAGTATCGGTGCATTTACCAGCGCCCTGTTCACCATCAGGCTCGGCATGCCGTTCGGTATCAATCTGATTCTGACCGGGTTTGTTACCGCTGGGATTGCAGCTCTGATCGGGCTGCCTATATTACGCCTGACTGGCGATTACCTGGCAATCTGCACACTCGGCTTTGCCGAGATCGTCAAGGTCGTGTTCCTGAATCTCGACATAACCAACAAAGCCCTCGGACTGACCGTACCCACTGCGAAAACTGCTATTCCAATGCCGGTAATCGTCTGGACAGTGGTACTGCTCACGATCATCTGCATCACCTTTGTTCGCAACTCCCGCTTCGGCAGAGCGCTCATGGCGGTCAGGGGAGACGAAATTGCCGCCGAGGCTATGGGGATCAACGTCACACGATACAAAGTCCAGTCATTCGCACTCGGAGCTTTTCTGGCCGGTGTTGGCGGTGGTCTCTACGCCCATTTCATGGGGTACATCAACCCATCCGATTTCGGTTTTCTCAAATCCGTCGACATTCTCAGCATGGTCGTACTCGGCGGCCTGGGGAGTATTACCGGCAGCGTTATCGGCGCCGCCATACTGTCCACGGCACCGGAGTTTTTACGCTTTATGGCTTCCTACCGGATGCTTGTTTACGGCGCCCTGCTGGTCTGCATGATGATTTTCCGTCCCAATGGCCTGATGGGAGGCATAAACTTTACCGATCTGATTCTCCGTACACTGGGACGTAAACCGCACCTGAAAACCATCATGGAACAAAATACTTCCGAACCATCGAGACCCGGCAATGGCGATACTTGAGCTGAATAACGTTACCATCCGGTTTGACGGCCTCGTAGCAGTAAACGGCGTAAACCTGGCCGTTGAGGAGGGGGCGATCCTGGCGCTGATCGGCCCTAACGGCGCCGGCAAGAGCACGCTTTTCAACCTGATAACCGGAATCTACCGGCCAACCAGCGGGTCGATTGTTTTCAAGGGGAATGCGGTCAGCGGGACACCGACATATAAAATCGCGGCTGCAGGTATCGGTCGCACATTCCAGAACATCCGGCTGTTCACCGACCTGACGGTGTTGGATAACGTTTTGATCGGCGCCCATAGTCGCGGAAGGTGGAATCTGGCCGGGGCTCTGATGAAATTCGCCCCATGGGTGCAAAAGGAAGAGAGCGAACTGCTCGATCTGGCCCGGGAGTGCCTGCAGATGGTCGATCTTTCCTATCGCACCTTCGAACTGTCCGGCAACCTCCCCTACGGGGAGCAACGGCGGCTTGAAATAGCCCGGGCACTGGCGCTGAAGCCTGATCTACTGCTGCTCGATGAGCCGGCAGCCGGTATGAACCATCAGGAGAAGAGAGAGCTGATGGCTATGGTCCAGCGTATCCGGGCAACCGGCATCACCGTTTTCCTGGTCGAGCACGACATGAAGTTCGTCATGGGTATTTCAGATCGTATCGCCGTACTGGATTACGGCGAGAAAATTGCCGAAGGAGTGCCGGACGAGATCAGAAAGAATTCCAGAGTTATCGAAGCATATCTCGGGAAGGGAGCAGGCGATGCTCATTCTTGACAAACTTCACGTAAACTACGGCGCCATCAAGGCGCTGAAAAACATTTCCTGCCGGGTTAACAAGGGGGAGATCGCAGCTCTGATAGGCGCAAACGGAGCCGGTAAAACTACCATACTGAATGCCGTTTCCGGCATCATTCCAACGTTTTCCGGAACAGTAACATTTCTGGGCGAACCTATCAGCGGCATTCCGCCGCATGAAATCGTCAAGCGCGGAATTTCCCAGGTTCCTGAAGGAAGACGCGTCTTTGCCAATATGTCCGTCCTCGAAAATCTTGAGATGGGCGCATATATTCGCACCGATAAAAAGGCCATACTGGAGGAGATCGATCAGGTCTTTGTCCGTTTTCCGCGCCTGTTCGAGCGGAAGAGACAACGGGCCAAAACCCTTTCCGGCGGTGAGCAGCAGATGCTCGCGATAGGGCGGGCTTTGATGTCCCGTCCCAAACTGCTGCTGCTTGACGAACCGTCGATGGGACTGGCGCCGATGCTGGTTGAACAGATATTTGCCATCATTGAAGAGATCAACGCCGATGGCACGACCATCATGCTGGTCGAACAGAACGCCAACATGGCTCTGTCAATCGCCCATAGCGCCTATCTGCTTGAAACCGGCGAGGTCGTGCTCCAGGGCTCGGCCGCCGAACTTGCCGCCAATCCGGAAGTCCGCAAGGCTTATCTTGGGGAATAGTTTTCTAAAGTCATTTACCATCCAGCACTTCTCTCACCTTGGTCGCCAGACCGGGAAGCGAGAACGGCTTATGAATGAAATGCACCCCATTTTCCAGTACGCCGTGGTGAGCGATGACGTTTGCGGTATATCCCGACATGAACAGCTGCTTCATATGCGGATGCAACGGCAGCAGTTTATTGGCCAGATCGCGACCGTTCATCTCCGGCATGACCACATCGGTAATGAGCAGGTGGATCTCGCCGATGTACTCCCCGGCAATTTTGATGGCCTGCCCCGGACTGTTTGCCGCCACCACTGCGTATCCCTGTTTTTTGAGAATCATCGCCGTCATATTCAAGATAGCAAGCTCGTCTTCCACCAGCAAGATGGTCTCCTGACCCCGTGGAACCGGCAACATGGAGACATCCATCTCCGGTTGTCCTGCTTTGCCCTGATGTCTGGGGAGATAAATTTTGAACGTTGCGCCGATACCAGATTCGCTGTAAACGTCGATGAAGCCATTGTTCTGCTTAGCGATGCCGTAGACGGTAGCCAGGCCCAGACCGGTCCCCTGGCCGACCGCTTTGGTCGTAAAAAACGGTTCAAAGATGTGGGTCAGTGTTTCAACGTCAATACCGCAACCGTCGTCGGCCACGGAAAGCCATACAAACTCGCCGGACGATACACCCGCATTAACAGCGCGACAGTCCGAATCAAAGGTGCTGTTGCCGGTTTCGATTGTGATCATGCCGACGTCGGCTATCGCGTCACGAGCGTTGACACAGAGATTGGCCAGAATCTGGTCGATCTGGGACGGGTCAACATTGACCTGCCAGAGATCAATGCCTGGCCGCCAGGTGAGACGGATATTTTCACCGATCAGCCGTTGCATCATCTTGAACATTCCGGACACGGCCTCATTCAGGTCAAGAACTATCGGAGCGATGGTCTGTTTGCTGGCGAACGCCAACAGCTGCCTCGTCAGGTCTGCGGATCTATTACCGGCGCTTTGGATTGACACAAGATGTTCATGGAGCGGCTGAGTTGGCTCCATATCCATCAGTGCGAGCTGTGCATGGCCTAGAATAATGGTCAGCATGTTATTGAAATCATGGGCGACTCCCCCCGCAAGCCGCCCCTCAGCTTCCATCTTTTGAGCCTGCTGGAGTTGGGTCTCAAGTATGACTTTCTCTTCTTCGGCTTCAAGCCGTTCCAGTTCACTGGCCGCGCGCACCGATACCAGCTTCAACACGGTTTCAGCCAAAGAGCGGTTTGGCAACGGCTTTCGCCCGATGACCGCGATCAGGCCAATCGGTCGATTGGCACGGCTCCAGAGGGTCACGCCGACATAGCTCTCCGCCTTCAGATCCTGAAGTACCTGATCGTTCGGAAACAACCGGCTGACTTCGGCGGGAAAACAGCAGATATCCATGCCGGCCGCATCGCCGCAAGGCGTGTCTTTCAGGGCATAGGTCATGTTCTTCTCGAAATGGCCGTCACACCAGACGGCAAGCGTCCGGGCGGTCATATTGTCTCCTTCCAGCCTGTCGATGCAGACGAAATCCATGTCAAGGCTCTTAGCCAGATAGCTGGCCAGCATGTTGAAAAACGGCTCGTCCGCCCCCGTCCCGCTGCATGCTTCGGCCAGAAAAAGTTGAATTTTTTCAATCTGCTTGCGTTCGGTTATATCCTGCTTAGTTCCATAAAGACGAACAATGCGTCCGGATTCGTCCTTATCCGAATTTCCCTTTACGGATAATTGACGTATCTGTCCGTCAGGACGCACCATATCGAGATCAAGTACAAATGGAGTACCTTCATTAACAGCTTTTTCCATGGTTTGGCTCAGAAGAGCCCAACTCTCTACTGTGAAAAAAGAGGCATGCTCAATAAGATGTGGAGGGGGCAGTTGTGGATTGTATCCGATAATTTCATACAGCTGCCTGGACCAGCGCACTTCATCGGTAGCTATTATCCATGACCAACTGCCAATATTGGCAATTTGCTGAGCTTCAATGAGAAAACGTCCGTTCTCCTTCAACTCCTCTTCGGCCTGCCGTCGCGCCTTGTGCTCTCTTACCTCGGCAAGCGCCCGCCGTATTGCCAGCGGAAGCTTGTCGAGATTGGTCTTCATTATGTAATCCGTGGCACCTTCTTTGATGAGTTCCACCGCCCTTTCTTCGACAATGGTGCCGGAGACGCAGATGAACGGTACGTCGGGACAAAGCGACTGCGTCAACTTGAGCGCCGCCTGGGCATCATATTTGACAAGCTGATAGTCGGCAATAATAAGATCGTATTTATCCTGCTGCAGGAAAACCGAAAATTCCTGTTCGTTGGCAGCCCAGTCGATCTGCACGAAAAATCCGGAATCGAGCAGCACTTCCCTAATGATTTCAGCATCCTGAGGAGAATCCTCGATATGTAGAATCCGCAGGCGGCTTTCGCCACTGTATTCGCTGTTCATACACGGTTACCCCTTCCCGACATCTTTAACGCAGGGAGTGCGAAACAAAATGCGGCCCCCTGATCCGGTTCAGCTTCGGCCCAGACCCGGCCTCCATGACGGTTGATAATGCGCTGCACGGTGGCCAGGCCGATGCCGGTGCCTTCAAACTCTTGCTGGCTGTGCAGTCGTTGAAAGACACCGAACAGCTTTCCGGCGTACTGCATATCAAAGCCTACTCCGTTATCCTTGACGACAAAGATGATTTCCCCAAGTTCCTCACGAACGTTAACCTCGATCCGTGCGGATTCCCGCGACCTGGTATATTTTACGGCATTATCCAGCAAGTTCACCCATACCTGACGGAGCATGGTGCAATCACCCCGGACGGCGGGCAGATGGGCGATGTCCCACTCGATAGTGCGCTCTGAGCAGCTCTCCTTCAACAGATCCAGCGCTTCCTGAAGCACCCGGTTCATATCCAGGGTTTCATGATGCATCTCCGTCCGCCCGGTCCGGGAGAACTGCAGTAAACCGTCGATCAAAACCGCCATCTTATCAGCGGAATCGGCAATGGTATCCAGATAGTGCACCCCTTTGTCGTTAAGCCCTCCACGGCAGCGCGAAACCAGCAGGTCTACATACCCGTCAATATGCCGCAGAGGAGCTGACAAATCGTGCGAAACGGAGTAGCAAAATGCCTCCATTTCCTTGTTGGCCGCCTCAATTTGTGCGGTGCGCTCCACCACCCGCTGTTCCAGCTCCACATTCAAGCTTTCGATCTCATTATGCGCCTTTCGGCGTTCTTCAATTTCATGTTCCAGCTCGATGTTCTTTTCAAGGAGGCCCGTTGTGTTTCGGTCCAGCTTACACGTCCCGATTCCGATCACACCAAGCCCCAGCAGCCAGATGAAGGCGTGATTAATGTACACGCCCCGTATCTCTTTGGCCATTAGGTCATAGATCGTCTTTATCTCGACCGACACGCTCAAACCACCCCGCGCATCCCCCTCGTGCCCCACCCCCTTGTATCTCTGTGCCATTTCAGATACCTGACGCGTCATGTAGTCTGGACTCATCAGTGTCAGTTGTTTGCCGGAAGGTGTCGTGATATCCCGTTCGGGAATATGAGAAAGATTGGGATCTGGCTGCGTAGTCTGAGTTACCGGAACGTATAAACCGCCATGGAGGGAAACCCAACGGCGGTAAAGAACGTCTTTCTCAATAAATGCCTGTCCCCACATCTTGCCGAGCGACAGTGCTGTTTCCTGACGTTGCGAGTAATTCCAAAACAGTGAATATGCTACAATCAGGGACCAGAAGAGAGCAACAATTACTCCATAGCTCATAGTATTGATTTTATAAACAGTTGCAGCCGGATTGCTTCGCTGACCCATGAATTACTCCCGTTATTAGATACACGGTTCAGCGCCGGCAAAAAGGCGCCTTGCTGCCCAGCCTTTGCCTAATTACCTCCCCAGAGCCGTCAATACCTTTTTCAATAGCGCCTCAGACGTAACAGGTTTTGCAATAAAACTGACTGAATCATCAGTTATCTCGCAAAGAGATTTTGCAACATCCGGATAGCCGGACATAAACAGGACTTTCAGCCCCGGCCTCGATTCAAGAAGACGCATATGGAGTTCATGGCCGTTCATTTTCGGCATAACAACATCCGATACCATGAGGTCGATATGTCCGGCTTTCAATGACAACTGCAGGGCAGCTTCGGGGGAGTCGGCCGCCAGAACCGTATATCCCGCCCCTTCAAGCAGGATTTGAACATAACCAAGTATCATCGGCTCGTCATCGACAAGCAAGATTCTTGCCTCGGATCGTGATTTGGCAGTTTTTTTCGGAACTGGTTGCGCTGTCATTGTCATTTTGTTCCTGTTTCAGGCTGATATATTGCTCGACTGTTCCATTGTACATCACCCTGACGTCCCTGTACAATTACCAATTCGTATGTAACCAGCCTGTTTGTATTGACCAAAAGCGGCTCGGGACATTACCAATATGATTCTACCAACAAAAGCGCCGAGAGCAAGTCCCGGCGAAAATGTTTTTGATTGCCAATTTGTGCAGCGTATTTGAGTTAATGGCTTGATAGTATATAATCAGATCATACTTTAATTAAGCATACTGACGACTGATGGGAGCTATCATCATGGACCCTGATCTGAATATTAAAATCATTACCCGCGGCAAAGAGTTTTTCTCCTCCATTTCCGGTGAAAAGCCGTCTCTTTTCAATAAAGGCGCCTGGATGGGAAAGGTAATGGACTGGAGCATGCAGAATGAACAGTTCAAGATCCAGATGTTCCGTTTCGTGGACGCTTTCCCCTCCCTGACAACCTCCAGACAGTTGACCGACCATATCCGCGAATACTTCGGCGAGGAGAAGGATATGCCACCCGTACTCCAGACCGGCGCAAAAATGGCCGGCATGCTCGGAGCGCTTGGCGGCGCGGTGCTGAACAAGGTCATCTCCGCCAACATCCAGGAGATGGCCCGTCAGTTCATCATCGGCGAAAGCACTAAAGAGGCGGTCGCAACAATTGAGAAACTGCGCAAAAATGGCTTCGCCGCCGTTGTCGATGTACTTGGTGAAGCAACATTGACCGAACAGGAAGCCGATGATTACGTTGCCACCTATCTTGAAGTCCTGAACAGCCTGCATAAGGAACAGCCGGGATGGAAAGCGCTCCCTGGAAACGGAGGCGATAAGAATCTGGATTGGGGGCATGCCCCCATGATCAACGTGGCGGTAAAGCCGACCGCGCTGTTTGCCCTCGCCAATCCGCAGGATTTCGAGGGATCGGTCGAAGCCATGCTGAGACAGCTGCGCCCTATTGCGAAGCGGGTGGTGGAACTGGGCGGATTTCTCTGCATCGATATGGAATCATATCGCTACAAGGGGATCATCATCGAGCTGTACAAGCGCCTCAAGCTGGAATACCGGGAGTACCCGCATTTCGGCATCGTTCTGCAAGCCTACCTGAAGGAGACCGACCGGGATCTGGCCGAGCTCCTGGCCTGGGCCGCGCTGCAGCAGACACAGATTTCGGTTCGTCTGGTAAAGGGGGCATACTGGGATTACGAAACGATCAGAGCCAAACAAAACGGCTGGGCCGTTCCGGTCTGGACCATTAAGGCCGAGAGTGACGCCGCCTTTGAACGGCAAGCCCGGATGATTCTTGAAAACAACAAAACCTGTCATTTCGCCTGCGCCTCGCACAATATCCGGACCATCTCGGCCGTCATGGAGATCGCCGCGGAACTCCAGGTTCCCGAATCGCGCTACGAATTCCAGATGCTGTACGGCATGGCGGAACCGGTCCGCAAGGGTATTCTCAAGGTAGCCGGGCGAATCCGGCTCTACTGTCCCTACGGCAACATGATACCCGGCATGGGGTATCTGGTACGCCGTCTGATGGAAAACACCGCCAATGAATCATTCCTGCGGCAGAGCTTCGCCGAGAATGCCCAGATCGAGCGGCTACTTGAGGATCCGGCCGCTGCCGCCGAACACGAACGAGCGAGGCGGATTATCAAACCGCGCACGATACTGTCAGGGCCCGGCGGAGTGTCGCAATTCACCAACGAACCGATGGTCGATTTTACCCGCCCTGACCACCGCGCCGCCTTTCCGCACGCCATAGCCGCAGTACGTACAGTGGCGGGCAGAACCTACCCGCTCTACATTGACGGCAAGGAGATCATCACAGAAGAACTGTTCGACTCCGTCAATCCTGCCAAGCCGTCCGAGCTGCTCGGCAGGGTCTCACAAGCGGGGATCGACGAAGCATCCCAAGCCATCGCAGCCGCCAAAAAGGCTTTCCCGGCCTGGCGCGACACGTCACCCCGCGACCGGGCAGAGTATCTGCTTAAAAGCGCCGGGATCGCCCGAAAACGGCTCTTTGAGCTCTCCGCCTGGCAAGTACTGGAAGTGGGCAAACAGTGGGACCAGGCCTATGCCGATGTCACTGAAGCGATCGATTTTCTGGAATACTACGCCCGCGAAATGATTCGCTACGGCGAACCTCAGCGGATCGGCACCGCACCGGGCGAAATCAACCACTACTGCTACGAGCCGAAAGGGATCGCGGCGGTTATCTCCCCATGGAATTTTCCTTTGGCCATCAGCCTGGGGATGGCGTCAGCAGCCATAGTTACCGGCAATACAGTGATATTCAAACCCTCCACCATCACCGGCATCATCGGCTGGCACCTGGTGGAGATCTTCCGGGAAGCCGTGCTTCCCGCCGGCGTCTTCAACTACATTCCCGGCAAGGGTTCCGTTATTGGCGACTACCTGGTCGATCACCCTGATATATCGCTGATCGCCTTCACCGGCTCTGTCGAAACCGGTCTGCGCATTATCGAGCGCGCCGCCGCGGTTCATCCCGGTCAGACAAACGTCAAGAAAGTAGTCGCCGAGCTGGGTGGTAAAAACGCCATCATTATCGATGACGATGCCGACCTGGATGAAGCGGTCCCACACGTACTCTACTCCGCCTTCGGCTTTCAGGGGCAGAAATGCTCCGCCTGCTCGCGGGTAATCGTACTGGATGCGGTCTACGACAAGTTTGTGGACCGTTTGATCAAAGCGGCCATGGTTTACCAAGTGGGACCGGCCGAGGACCCTCGTTATTCTCTCGGCGCCGTATGTGACGAGAGTGCCGTGAGCAAGATTCTGGAATACATCGAAGTCGGTAAGCAAGAAGGGACACTTCTCTACTCCAGCCCGGTACCGTCCGGCGAGGGGTATTGGGTGCCGCTGACTATTTTCGGCGGCATCACCCCACAACACCGCATCGCCCAAGAGGAAATTTTCGGACCGCTGCTGGTCGTCATGCGCGTCACCGATTTCGACCAGGCAATCGAATGGGCCAACTCGACCCGTTTCGCCCTGACCGGCGGCATCTTCAGCCGCAGCCCGCAGCATCTCGAGCGGGCACGGCGTGAATTCAGGGTCGGCAACCTGTATATCAACCGGAACAACACCGGAGCCCTGGTAGATCGCCAACCATTCGGCGGTTCGCGCATGTCGGGAGTCGGCACCAAGGCCGGCGGCCCCGACTATCTGCTGCACTTCATGGATCCGCGGGTGATAACGGAGAACACGATGCGGCGAGGGTTTGCGCCGCTTGAAGAAGACGATGACTGGTTGGAGTAGAAAGATAACTCAGAAGGTAAGCGGTTCTGACAAGCAACCCTCCCTGGACCATGCCTGTTTATTTAAAAGCCCAGCGGGCTTTTGGGCTCTTTTATCGTCATTACCGGTGCACAGTGAGTGTAAATCATGGTCGTTTTCAGACTCGTATGACCCAGCAGCGTCTGAATCACACGGATATCGTAACCGGCCTGAAGCAGATGGGTGGCGAAGGAGTGGCGGAAGGTATGCGAAGTGACCCGCTTTGGAATCTTCGCCTTCAAAGCAGTAGAAAAAATCGAAGTAAGAACAATTAATGACACCACCCTTGTTGTAAAAGCTCACGGCAAAGAAGGTGTTCTTCGTGAAGACACTTTTATTGAAGACAAGGACTTTGAAATTAATGCCGGCATTATTCGCCTGAAACGAAAATCCGGTATTGCTGGTTTCAAGGGCGGTGACCCAATGGTTGGGCCCTATTACGAAAAGGCTGAAATTGGTATCGATCAGCAAGGTCACGGGAAATACCGAAGCGAATTCGCACCGCAGGATTGGTATTTATGATGTTTACAATAGCGTTAGGAATAAATCAGGAAGTACGGTTTGAGAAGATCAGCCCATAATATCAAGAACCATTTTACGGCTTGGAAGGAAAATAGAGGGGTCAACGTGGTATGACCCCGGAAGGGTCAGACGTGCTTCATCGGATGTTCC
Source organism: uncultured Geobacteraceae bacterium (assembly GCA_903925005.1). Taxonomy (GTDB): domain Bacteria; phylum Desulfobacterota; class Desulfuromonadia; order Geobacterales; family Pseudopelobacteraceae; genus JACRCG01. The sequence goes on along the minus strand of CAIYDX010000389.1, from coordinate 22,874 downwards.
TTCATCCACTCCCGTAGTGCCTCGTTCATGCGGGTCTGCCACCCTTTACCAGTTGCTTTAAAGGCTGCGAGGACGTCCAAATCAAAACGGACGGTTTGCGAAGCTTTAGTCTGGCCAGCCGGACGACCCCGGCGGACAAGTTTGGTTCCTTGCATAAGGTCAGCTTTTTCAAACCAAGTGTCGGTCAGTTCCGGAGCATCGTCCAGATCAACCAAGGTGTTTTTTGTAACGGCTGATTTCACGGTCATTGGCGTACCTCATAGAAATAATTCGGCGAGCGTCGTTTCTCGGAGTCCAGACAATCACAACCATCCGGCTGTCCAATAGCCCAACTGTAAAAAAACGCTCCTCGCCGTAATCAGAACGATCATCGTGAGCGATAAAGTGAAGTCCGGCAAAAACCTTGTCGGAATCAGCAAAATCAAGGCCGCGCTCCAACAGGGTCTTTTCTCTTTTCGCAGTATCGAACTCAATGATCATAGATTCAACGTAACAACAAAAAAACGTTCCGTCAACATTAAATGTTACAACATTAATGTTTTTCAGATAATCGAATTGTGAAATGCAGAGAACAAACGAAGGCTCCAACCAGACAGAAACAGAAGCAGCGGCCAAAAACCGCCGCTGTTCTGCCAAGCCGTTGGATAACGGAAAGACAATAAATGAGAGGTCAACCCATGATGAAAACAGTTGCCGCAATTCTGGTCTTCACGTTACTTTTCCCCTATGTGCTTTTTGCCGCTCCTTCAGACGAGGTACAACAACCAACTGCGGGCAAATCCCAGCCAGCGCCCGCAACACAGATCGTTGACCAAGACACCGGCTACTCCCCGACTGCAAAAAAAGTCTACCTCGGAACCGGTATCACAACGCTAGCGATCGGTGGGACTTTTCTTGCCGCCGGAGCAGCAGTGTCCAGTAGCGGCAGTATAGAGGAGGTCGGCACGTTTTTCTACGTAGTAGGCGGCAGCTTACTCGCTGCTTCGACCATCCTCTGGATTCTCTATTTCCGTGAAAAGGGTAAGGAGCCGGCGACGACTGTTGGTTTGGAGTTGAACAAAGGGAGAGGGCTCGTCCTAGCGAAGTTCAGATTTTGATGAGAAAACGTCGTTGATGGCCCAACATCCGGCTCCATGGGAGCGCTCTGCGCCCCGTGATACTTGAGCCGTTGGCCGAGAAAAGGAGGAAGGCCAGGAAGGTCGCACGCCCCACAAGCCCCCCCAGTTCCTCTTATTGCTGGTGTTTCGCCCGGTAAGCGGCGATAGCTGCTTTCAGGTCGCGGTACTCCTCGCAAGAAAAGAAACAGAGCTTGTCGAGTATGACCAGGTGTTCTTCAGCCTTGGGGAGATTGCCGGCAAGCAAGTAGGTCTCTCCGACGTACTCATGCGCGCCGCGATGCTTTGGGTCGATGGCCAGCGCCCGCTCATAATGCTTGAAGGCCACATCAAGGTTTCCCCGCATGCGTTCGGAGAAGCCTAATAGATTATGGGCCTCGGCGTTCCGGTCGTCCCGCGCAACGACTGCGTTCAGATAAGAAATGGCCCGTTCATACTCTTTGGCTTTGATCGCTTGGGTGGCACGGTCAAGATCGGAATCGGACTGCTTTTCCGGCGCAGAGCCACCACCTCCTGAAGCAAATGCCGGATTCGGCACGCCAATAGTGAAGAGCAGAACGAGGAACATATATAGCGAAATGGCAATTATTCTCATGGGAACTCCCCTTTCGACAAATGATACCAAGTATACAGAATTCTATCTGAAAGAGGAAGTTTTACCGTTGGCAGTGAAAAGAGCGGAACCAACAGGGGCATGAGTGAGAGTATGTGCAAATCGAGGACCGTTATCACCGGTCGAACAATACCGCCCTCGTCTAATGCTTCATCCCGCTGAACTTCAGCATCCCCTTCTTCAGTTCCCGCTTCTTCATCAACACGAAAATAACCGGCGTCATGATCAGTACATGCACCGCCGAAGAGATCATGCCGCCGATCATCGGCGCGGCGATCGGCTTCATCACGTCGGCGCCGGTGCCGGTTGACCACATGATCGGAATCAGACCCAGCAAAGCCACGGCCACGGTCATCAGTTTGGGACGCAGGCGCAGCACCGCCCCTTCGAAGGTGGCGTCATAGATATCCTGCTCGGTACAGGGGCCGTCTTTCAGCTTTTTATCCAGCGCCTCATGCAGGTAGATAACCATTACCACGCCGGTCTCAACGGCGATGCCGTACAGCGCGATGAAGCCGACCCAGACCGCCACCGACAGGTTATACCCCAGCGCCGATACCAGATAGACGCCCCCCACCAGGGCGAAGGGAACCGAGAGCATGACCATGCTCGCCTCCAGAGCCGAATGGAAGGTGAAGTAGAGCAGAATGAAGATGATCACCATTCCGAGCGGTATCAGCAGCTGCAGACGCGCCTTGGCGCGAATCTGGTTCTCCCACTGGCCGGACCAGGCCACGTAATAACCGGGCGGCAGTTTGAGGTTCTTTTCCAGCACCTGTTTAGCCTCGGTAACAAAGCCCCCCATGTCGCGACCCCGAACGTTTAAAAAGACCAGCGAACGGAGCAGCCCCCCCTCGCTGTTGATCTCCGGCGCACCGGTCGATATTTTGAGTTTGGTCACCAGCGAAAGCGGCACCTGCGCGCCATCCATGCTCCCGACCAGTATGCGGCGAATGGCCGGGATATTGTCGCGGTAGTCGCGCATGTAACGCAGGCGAATCGGAAAGCGGTTGCGCCCTTCGACGGTGGTTGAGAGCATCTCGCCCCCAAGAGCGGTTTCAATAATTGCTTGTATGTCCCCCACGCTGACGCCGTAACGGGCCGCCGCCTCGCGGTCAATATCGATGTCGATGTAATTGCCGCCGGTTACCCGTTCGGCCACCACGTCGGCAGCGCCGCTGATCGGTTTCAGAATCGCCTCGGCCTGAATCGCCAGATCTTTTAGCACATTCAGATCGTTGCCGAAGATCTTAACCCCCAGGTCGGTCCGCACCCCGGTGGAGAGCATGTTGATCCGGTTGATGATCGGCTGGGTCCAGCCGTTGCGCACGCCTATCTGCTGAAGCTTTGCGTCCAGCTCGGACACAATGTCGGCCTTTGTGATGCCGGTCCGCCATTTGTCTTTAGGCTTTAGAATGATGATACTCTCGAACATCGAGACCGGTGCCGGATCGGTGGAGGTTTCGGCCCGGCCGACCTTGCCCAGGACATGCTCCACCTCGGGTACACTCTTGATGATCGTATCCTGAACCTGGATGATCCGTTTGGCCTCGGTAATAGAAACGTTGGGAAGCGTCACCGGCATGTAGAGCAGCGATCCTTCATCCAGAGGCGGCATGAACTCGGAGCCAAGGCCAGGAATGAGATCATTTATTACTTTTGGCATGTACTGAGGCAAAAGCATCGGCACCGCCATCAGCAGGGCAATCACGTTGAGGGCGATGGTAGTCTTTTTCCAGACCAGCACCCAGCGAATAATCGGGGAATATAGCTTTATGAAGAAGGTTGATACCGGGTTGGAACTCTCCGGCGGCATCTTGCCCCGCATAAAGTAGTACATCAGCACCGGCACCAGAGTAATGGCGATCATGGCCGAACCCATCATCGAGAAGGTCTTGGTGAAGGCCAGCGGATGGAACAGCTTTCCCTCCTGCCCTTCCAGCATGAAGACCGGCACAAAAGAGAGGACGATAATCGCCAGGGAGAAAAATATCGCCCGTCCGACCTGCTTGGCAGAGGCAATGATCACCTCAAGTCGTTTTTCCGCCCGTTCTTCGAGCGGCATCTCGGAAAGATGGCGGTAACAGTTCTCCACCATGATTACCCCGGCATCCACCAGCACACCGATGGCGATGGCAATACCTCCCAGGGACATGATGTTGGAGGTGACCCCCATCAGCTTCATCGTGATAAAGGCGATCAGCACCGAGATCGGCAGGGTCAGCACGATCACCAGGGCGCTCTGGAAGTGAAGCAGGAAGACCAGAATCACCAGCGAGACGACAACCGACTCCTCCAGCAGGTTATGCTTCAAGGTATCGATAGCCCGCTCGATCAGGTCGGAGCGGTCGTAGGCGACCTTGATCTTGACACCGGGAGGGAGCCCTTTTTCCAGGTCCTTGATTTTGACCTTGACCCGGTCAATGACATCCTTGGCGTTCTCACCGTAACGCATGACCACGATGCCGCCTACCGCTTCTCCTTCGCCGTTCAACTCCAGCAGACCGCGCCGGATGGCGCCACCCATCTGAACGACACCCAGATTTTTGACATAGATCGGCGTACCGCGCATGTCGGCGCCCACGACAATGTTCTCCAAATCTCCCTTGGACTTGACATACCCTTGACCGCGGATCAGATACTCGGCATCGGCTTGCTCGATCAGCCTCCCCCCCACATCCTTGTTGGATACTTTGACCGCGTCCATGACCTTGGCAACCTTGATATTGTAGGCAAAGAGTTTGGCGGGATCGAGATCGATCTGGTATTCCCGCACCAGACCGCCGATCGAGGCCACCTCGGCCACCCCCTGGACGGTGTTCAGCTGGTAGCGAACAAACCAGTCCTGCAAAGTACGCAACTGCTCCAGGTCATACCCTTTCCCCTCAATGGTGTACCAAAAAACATGGCCGACACCGGTACCGTCAGGGCCAAGCGTCGGAACAACGCCGGGAGGGAGAAGCGAAGCGGCGTAATTCAGCCGTTCCAGCACACGGGTGCGCGCCCAGTAGATGTCGGCCTTGTCTTCGAAAATCACATAAATCATCGAGAAGCCGAAGGCCGAGGAGGCCCGCACGGCACGAACCTGCGGCAGCCCCTGCAGATTGACCGCCAACGGATAAGTGACCTGATCCTCCACCACCTGCGGCGAACGCCCCGGATAATCGGTGAAGACGATCACCTGGTTATCCGAAAGGTCGGGTATTGCGTCCACAGGTGTCTTGTAGACCGACCACACGCCCCAGGCGATGATCAGCCCGAACATCATCAGTACGACGACGCGGTTACGGGCAGAGTATTCGATAATTTTTTCTATCATTAAAGATCCTTGTCGGCTTTGAAGTCCCCCTTTGACAAAGGGGGATTTAGGGGGATTTCTACATTTTCATATCATCCATCTTCAAAGTCCCCTTCTTTGCCGGCAGCGGAGCTGGTGTCGGGGCTTGCCCTTTTGTCTCCGGCTTGGCTCCGCCGGTATGCTGGCTATGATCCACACCACCGGCACCTTTCAGCTGCGATTCCGAGTCAATCAGGTAGCCGCCGGATACCGCAACCTTGTCGCCAGTTTTAAGGCCCGACAGGATCTGGATTTTGTCGTCACTCTGCTGTCCTACCTGGACATCGCGCGGCTCGAACATGCCCGGTGAACTTTCCACCCAGACCACCTGGCGTTTGCCGGTATCCATAACCGCGGTGACCGGCACAACAATTGCTGATCCGAGCGGCACCATGATGATGGCGTTAACGAACATATCCGGCTTCAGCTTCATACCGGGGTTCGGCATCTCCACCCGAGCCTTTACGGTTCTGGTCTTAGGATCCAAAAAGGGATAAATGAACGCAATGCGACCGGTGAAAGGTTTGCCGGGGAAGGACTGGGAACGGATTTCGACCTGCTGGCCGATATGAATATTGGGAAACTCGTTCTCGTATATCTCGATTTCGACCCAGACGGTGGAAAGATCGGCGACGTTGAACAGCACTTCACCGACGTTGACATACTGACCCTGCTGCACCATTTTTTCGATGACAATGCCCGATTGCGGCGTGAAAATCGGCAGGCGGATATTCGGTTTACCAACCTTTTCCAGTTCAGCAATCTGGCTCTCCTTGACACCGAACAGCATCAGGCGCTGTTTTGCCGATGACACCAGGCCATCGCCGTTCTGAGAGATCGACGGGATCGGAGAATTTTTCAACTGCTCACGGCTCTTGACCGCCAGCAGATATTCCTGCTGGGTAGCCAGGAGATCGGGGGAGTAGACCTCGGCCACCGGCTTGTCCCTGGTCACGAATGAGCCGACGGTATTAACATGCAGCTTGTCGATGCGCCCGGCGATCCAGGCGGTGACCTTGGCCTGCCTCGATTGATCATACTGGACGATACCTACGGCATTGATTTCTTTATTCAACGTGGATTTGTTAGCCGCCACGGTCGCAACATTGGCCATGACGCGCTGAGTCGGCGAGAGCGAAACATGGCCAAGCATATCGGCCTGCTGTTTCTGTTCGGGAGTCTGGACTGCGGAATTCTGGGCATCGGCAAGTTTTTTGATAAGCTCCATGCCGCAGATCGGGCAGGTACCCGGTTTGTCTTTGATGATGAAGGGGTGCATTGAGCAGGTGTACAGCGGTTTTGAGGTCTGCTCCAGGTGGTTATGTCCGTCATCCTTATGAAACCCGGTCAACTTGGAAAGCTTGCCTGACTTGTAAATCCAGCTGACTGCAACCACTACCAGGGTCAAGATGGTGAGCGGGATGGTAATTTTCTTGTTCAGTGCCATTACAAACCTCTTGAAATCTTTAATTTATTGCCGTTTATTTCCAACCAAGTCCATCCCTACCACCGCTTCGAGCTGCGCCAGCTTCATCATGTAATCGGCCTGAGACTCGTACAGCGCCCGCTCATAGTTGAACAAACTCAACCGCCCATCCAGCAGCGTCAGGAAATCCACCTTGTTGACCCGATAGCTGATAACCGCCGATTCAAGCGACTGTTCCGCCTGAGGGATAATTCCCGCTTTATAGAGTTCCACCAGTTTCAGGCGGCGATCCAGCTGGGCAAGAGAATCGTTTATAGAATTGGATATACTGTTCTTGAGGCTGTTTATCTCTTCGGTTGCCATGCTTGTTTCGGACATCGATTCGGCCAGCATTGCCTGGCGCCGTTCCTGCTGCAGCGGCAGATTAAAGGTAACGCCGAGAGTAAACATGTTGTAACCGGGGTCACCCATCGCTTCTTGACGGAACATATATTCAACTGAAAGGTTAAAGTCGGGATAGAACTCCTTCTCTGCCAGGCGATGAGAAGCCTGACCTTTGTTGGCCAGACTTGACAGGCTCTTGACCTGTGGCCGCTTCTCAAAGGCGGTCGCATTCAATTGATCGGCATTGAGTGACAGCTGCGGTAGCGTGAAATCGGCGACCGGACCAACAGGAGTGTTCCCTGGGCGATACAGCAGGTAATTGAGGTTTGCTTCCAGACTTTTGCGCTGCTGTTTGAGAGTAATCTGCATGTCAAGAAGCCTGGATTTTTCCAGGCCGGCCTTGAAGATATCCTGCTGCACCCCCTGACCAACAGAATATTTCGATTCGGCAATGGTTACAAAATCGGTCAGTATCCTCAGATTTTTGTCGATAATCCCCATGCCTTTATCAACAGCCCAAATCTGATAGTAGGTCTCTTTGACCATACGGGTCAGTTCCAGCTTGCGCTCTTCAATGGCCCATTTATAGGACTCCGCTTCATACTGAGCAACTTCCTGCTTGATAGCACGCTTGCCCCAGAAAGGGAGCTGTTGGGAAAGGCCAAGCACCTTGGCCGTCTGCGGATCTTTGCCGCCAAACGAGAATGGCTCTCGCGCCAGCAGGTTCTGCAGTTTGAACATGACCATAGGGTCTTCCAGGATTGCGGCCTGCCTGGCCTTACTGACGAACATCCGCCAGCGGGCCTGGGATGATTTCAGTTCGGGATTGTTGGCAAGAGCAACTTCAACCAGAGCCGAGAGGTTTTCATTCGGTCTGGCTTCTTCGGCATGGACAATGTTGGTAGAAAATATGAAAAATGCAATTATGGCAAAATACGATTTCATGGCAGCCTCGGTTTTCTATGGTTTCCAACAGGAATAAGTCATCAGAAATCGTGCCAAGTGCATAACGTTCAAATATTCAATTAGTTATGATGATTTATCCGGATACGGGGGCAATACTGATGTGGAATATTCTACACTGGAAGTGCCATATTCTGCATGCGGAAACCGGAACATAGCGTTAGCTGCCCCTTCAACAGGCTCAATGCAAATATCACCTCCCCACAGTTTCATGGTTCGAGTAATATTTGTTATAGTTCAGGGAATGATTTTTCTCAAGGTACTTGGTTGGATAAGTTGAGGCGAGCCAAACGGCTCGCCTCGGATGGTTTCAGTTATGGATAGTTAAATTAGTGCGAAGATTTACCCATTGCGTTCTGGGCCGCCGTTTGTGCCGCCGCAATCATTTGGGCCGATGTTTGTCCGGCAGAGGCTGACTGCGCAGCGGCTGCCGCAACGGCCTGAGCAGTAGCGGCAGCCTGGGTTGTTGACATTCCTGCCGTTGTTGTTTGTCCTGTTGCCTGCATAGCGGCTTGGGCGGCGGCCTGAGCTGCCATCGCAGTTTGGGCGGTCGATTGCCCTGCCGAAGCGGATGAAACTGTCTGAGCTGCCGCTTGCGCTGCTGCCATGATTTGTATTGCACTCATTCCCGAAGAAGCCGTCGCGGCTTGAGCCGCTGTCTGGGCCGTCTGCACCGCCATCGTGATTTCCCCGGATGTTTTCCCTGCCGCTACCGCCGCCATTGCGGCTTGACCTGCCGCCTGTGCGCCCGCCACTATTTGAGCGGCTGTAACTCCCATGGGTGTAGTCGTTGATGCCGCCTGGCCTGCCGCTGCCTGTGCCGCTTGAGTCGCCTGATCAGAGGTTAATCCATTCGTAGCGGCATTAATCATCACCTGAGCGACAGCTTGAGCAGCCTGGTTTGCTTGTGCCATTGTCATAGTCGAAGCGGTAGTGGCAGCCGCCGCCGATTGCGCGGCGGCTGCCAGTTGGCTGTCCGAAGAGACTCCGTTTGCCATGGTCATTGCCGCTGCCTGGGCAGCGGATGCAATTTGCAGTATCGATTGACCGGTCGCCGCCGTCATGGCAGCGGCGGTGGCTTTATTTATGGCACTAGCCATGTCAATTGTTGTAGCAGAGGTCATGGCTGCCTGAGCAACCGCTTGTGCGGCTGATTGAGCCGCGACAATGGCTTTGCTGATATCGCCGCCGGCCGGAGTTGCGGCCATTGCCGCCGCAATGACCGCCTGCTGCGTTGTAGACGCCGCATTGATGACAGCAACCATATTACCGTTCATGGCATCTTTGATGGTTTGAGAAGCATTTGTAAGAGTGGCGGCGGAAACCGTAGGAAGAGAATACCCGGCTAAACCGGGTGTTATCTGGCCCATTGCTTGAATATAACTACTGACTTGGTTGTTGATGGCCGCTGTAATCGCTGCAGAATCAGGACTGTTCTTGACGATGGAAATATTCTTTGCAGCGGCCTGGGTGGCCGTCTGAAGATCTGCCGCTTTTGTCATATCAATGCCCGAAGCCTGAAGCTGAACCTTCATCTGATTGGCGAAATCATTCATTGCGGTTGCAAGATTAGCGGTTCCGGCAGCAGCTTGTATCTCCTTTATTGCAGCCCCCACCCCTTCTGCAAGCAGAACTGATTTCTGATTCGATGTCGTCATCGTGGCAAGAGAATCGTCGTATTTCCCGCCCATAGCCTCAATTCTGGCCTTGATGGCGGCGGGATCGTCGGCTTGTGCAACCAGCGTGGTGAGAGCGGTTACATTTTTGGCATCGCCCGGGGCCATAAGTACAGGACATGGTGTAATTGCTCCGGTTGTCGGGTCGGAATAAACGCCACCCGTCGCCATGATCCTTGATGCGCCCACTACGCGTATCTTGAATCTACCGCTTTCGTCGGTTTTAACGGTACTCATGTTGTCGAATTTGATCACATTACCGTTTGCAAGGGTAGTAAAGTTTTGAAACATAATCGCCTTGCCGTTTGCATCGAGAAACCTGACCGTTGAGCTATAAGCGGGAGCCATCACGACCTGCCCGTCAACGGCATTCTTTGCCGCAACAGTAGTAGGTCCACTAACGCCGCTGTTTGTAGAGGCCCCACTCCCGCAGCCATAAAGCAGGGTAAGCGACGCAAAAACAAAAAACCATCTCAGAATCATTTTCATAAGTATCTCCATCTGTTTTTATTAGCCGGTGACATATCGGTCGGCGTCTGTTTGTATGCCGAGTACGACGGTGTACCCGGATAGATTGCTCTGCTTATTTACATCATCCCGCCAGCAGCCGTTAAACCTGCTCCACCCATCATCCCGCCGATGGTCGAGGACCCGCTTCTCCCCATCATCCCCCGAATCGAGGTAGAAATGTTGCGGAACGGCAGCCCCCACGAGGTACCCTGAAGAGTTGTTGTCATAGTGCCCGCCATGTTTGTCATGGCAGGAGAGTTCGGGTTCGATCCCTTGATAGTGGACATATTTTTGAAAATCGAAACCATCATGCCCTGGTAACGACCGACATCCACGGTGGTAGTGGAACCGTTCGTGGCGAGTACCTGGCCCATCTGGCTTCCCATCAAGGTGGCCATGTTCCGTGCGGCGGCGTGCATGGCCTGGTAATTGGCCTTGTTTGGATCGGTTGAGTTGGCAGAGCCTTGACTTACATAGTCTGAAAGCATATTCATCCCCGCTGGCAGGTTCATCTGGCTGCGCAACAGAACCATTGCGTCAGTCAGACTCATGCCGGGGTTTGCCGCCATTGTTTCACGAATCAACGACGACATGGGGCTAATGAAGTTGCTGCTGACCGTGCCGGTGACGCTATCTTTAGGCAGGCTGAGGACATAACTGCTGGCAACGGCAGCGCCGGTATCCTTGTCGACAGTTACCCCCTTGGTGGCAATGGCCACAATCGGATACTTGCCCACATCGGCGGGGTCGATGTTCAAGGTGTAAGCGCCGTTTTGATCAGTAGTTGTGGAGGGTTCTCCCGCGTCAAGTTGGTAGTTGCCGTTTTTGTCCAGGAATACCGTGGCGCCAACGAGGTAGCCATCGGCTACCGTCCCGGCGATAACGCTTTTTGCTGTACTGGTGGGGGTGGTCATCATGCTGCTGCCGCTGCTGCCGCATCCGGCGATAATACAGGCAGTGAACAGTGTTGCTGTCGTAACGAGAATTTTTATCATACCTATTCCTCCTGTTTGGTTTGACGTGTTGCTGTCAAAAATTACTTGCCCATCATCCCACCGGTTATTGTGCTTACCCCTCCCATCACGCCTCTGAAGGCGGTTGACATATTTTGATACGGTTGTCCCACGCTTGTCGGAGGCACGGTGGGCAATACCGTTGTCATAGTACTATTGAGATTTGATAAGCCGGTCTGTGCGTTTGGCCCCCTGACTGACGACATGTTGCTGAAAATAGTTCCCATCATGCCTCGATAGCGATTGACATCAACGGTTACGGTTGAACCGCTCGCGCCAAGTACCTGACCCATCTGATTTCCCATAAGGGTTGCAATGTTCTGTGCGGCGGCATGCAAGGTTGTGTTATTGGCGTTGTTGACAGCCATGTAATCAGCCAGCACATCCGTCCCTGCCGGCAGCCCCATTTTTGTCCTCAAGGCGTCCGTGGCTTGTGGCAGTGTCGCGTATTTTCCTGTCTCCAGCATTTCACGCAATTGCGACGTCAAGGGGCTGATGAAGTTGTTACTGACCGTGCCGTTGACGCTGTCTTTCGGCATGCTGAGAACAAAGCTGTTTGCAACTGCCTGGTTAGTGTCCTTGTCGATAGTAACTCCTTTGACAGCCAATGCAACAATGGGGTACTTGCCTACATCCGCCGGGTCAATATTCAACGTATAAGCGCCATTTTCATCTGTTGTCGTAAACGGTTCGCCTGCATCCAACTGGTAGTTGCCGTTCTTGTCGAGGAACACGGTCGCGTTGACGAGATAACCATCAGCGACGTTGCCGGATATTGACTTCGCCAAGCTTCCCGTACCACCCGTGCCGACCCCTGCGCTGGTACTATCATCGCTCAAACCGCATCCCGCGATAATTGCGACGAGGGCTAAAAAGAGAATTACAAACCGATATTTTTGATAATATTTGAATATGTTCACTTTTGTGACTCCTTGGCAAAGTTTTTACTTTTGGGGTGTGTACTGGGTTTGTTGGCTGACGTTTCAGTACTCAGCGTACTTTCGTCGAAGGCGTAAAGTCCAATGCGCACGCGCTGATCCTGAATACGTCCAGCACTTCGATCTGACTCAATCATGGTCAAGATTGTGGGCACCATTGCATCACGGAGCGCCTTCCATTGACCTGTAATTAGTGGCCGCAGTGCCTCTATCGACTCTGCTGACAATTCGTCGGCAAAAACGGCCTGTTCGAGGTACCTGCTGCCATCATGCAAAACATTGGCTACAGCGGCATCGAGATGGTCGCCGACGTTGTCGCTCAGCATATCAAACATTTGTTGTTGATCACCATTTGGCACGAATTCGTTACGGGTTAAGGATACGTTGTCAAGTTCTTCGTCGTACTGCACAAGCCCCAATCTGACAAGCTCATCGAGCATGCTGCGCGGGTGGACATCGCGAGTGATTGACTGAGCGAGCGTTTCGAAACTCGGCTCGGCACCCTGCCGTTTAAGCACACATGGCTCGCCATCTTGATCCTGATATTTATGATCTGTTGTCCAGCGGGCAAATATTTCGGTACTAATTGGCAGTTTCGTTGAGCGTGAACGTGTTTCGGATTTAATTAAACGAGTCACTTCTCGACGGGTGAGCCCTGTAGCAGTACTGATACGGCTTACCGTGCCGTGCATTGGAGCCTCGGGTTGCAATGCATCAGCCTCTTGGACAAATGCCTGCTTAAGAACATCTTCCACAGCCGCAAGCGTAATGCCGTTCGCGAGACAAAGACGCGCCAGCGGGAACAACAATCGGCTCATTATTTTGACCTGAACGGCATCATGGGACGCGCTGTTCGAGGTAACTTCATGTGTCGTTGTGACAGTTGACATTATTTGTGACACCTTAAAAGAGGTGAATTACGTATATGTGCATTTTGCACATATTTAAAATCAAGTCAATCTATACTGCTATATTTTTTTTACTTGGCAGTTCAAAGCACTCTTCTTCGACAATAAGACAGGGGGTTTGAAATTGTTTACGTTGAATCAGATAGGAGGGAGTTGATAATAGAATCCAATAGAGTAGTAACGTCGTCTTTCACTTCAATCACGAAATTTTGCATGGCAGGCGGCGCATGCCTCCTCAACCTTTTTTAAAGCTGCCTTAGCCCCGGAAAAATCATCTTTTTTTGCCAGATCAACCGTGAAATTTACTGTTTTCTCAAAGCTTGTTGCAAGCTCCACAAATTTTTTCCGCTGTTTGGAATTTTTATGTGGCTTGGACTTCTTCAGATCAGGAACTGCCGCCAGAATTTTGTCAGCCTGAGCTTTTGCTGCGACCACATCACCTTTTTCAAGGGCCGCTCCAAGTTCCGCTGAAGCGACCGAAAAAACTAGCATCATGGCATGAAGTTTTTTCATCTGTTCATCCGCACGACCGCCACGAGGATCATTCCCGTGGGCAGATGCTTCGATGGGGTTAATAAGTAATAGCCACGCAGTCAGTACCACAGCAATTGACGCCAATATCCTCATACAATCTTCTCAATTATAAACATAACTTCTCCCACCTTAATAAGTGATGGTCGTTGTCCCATCACTTATTAAGGCGCCAATACTATTTTGCAGGCTGTACCAGTAGTGAGGCATCACCCTTCTTAGCAATATCTCCGACCTTTATTTCGCCCTTTATGATCTGAGCCTCGAAGTAATGTTCGCCTATGAACGATAGCACCTTAACCGCTCCGACTTCCTTCTCCTGACGGTTCTTGTCGATTTTACGATAAACCTGGAGCACCTCGTTAATCGCAATCTCTTTCTGTGCCGCCACATTACTGCTATGGAACAGATGAACTTTGCCGCCCATTTTCATGACGACTTCGTTATTGGCTTTTTTATCAGCAGCCTGACTTACGACAGGTATGGCCATCATGATCGAAAGAGCGAGCAGAGTGATGATCTTAATCGAATTTTTCATTTTGTATCTCCTTTTTGTTGGTGTGAATCCAACGCAATGATTAGCATTCATCATGCCAAACTGTAACAGGTCAAAATTATGTATTCATTTTGTGAGCAAATGTTTTGCTGTTGAAGACGATCAACAGCGGGTGTAGATTTTCTCCAGGTGGCGATTTGAATAACCTCTGCAGCTTCATTCAGATTTCAGCTCAGCATAACTGACGTACCCAAAAAAGTTACGAATACTAATATTGCAATGGTCCGATTGTACAAAGAACAAAAAGAGAGGGTACTGTGTGAAGGGAAGGCGGTCAGCAAAAACCGTCTTTTTTTAGCATAACTGCCATATTTGACAGATGTAGTTGAATCAATCTGTATGCCTACACTCAAAATCAAAGTATTGCCTGGTGATCATTTTTTCCAGATCACATAATCTTCATCACTATGAGCAGTGCTCCAAACTCTTTCTCACGCCCCTAACACCATTCCGTCCTTCAGGTTGATTGTCCGGTCTGAGTAAGCCCCGTTGGCAGGATTGTGCGTAACCATCACAACAGTCTGGCCGGCGTCGTTCAGTTCACGGAAGAGCGCCATGACTTCATCGCTGGTTTTTGAATCCAGATTGCCGGTCGGCTCGTCCGCCAGGAGTATATGTGGATAGTTAACAATTGCTCTGGCAATGGCAACACGCTCTTGTTCTCCGCCGGAGAGCTGATTCGGAAGTCGGTCCAGCTTACTACCCAGTCCGACCCGTTCAAGTGCCTGACGCGCAACGCTCTTTTTTGCCGCTGTACTCATCCTGACAATCGCCAACGGCAACATGACATTCTCGATAACGGTCAGATAGGGAATCAGATGAAATGACTGGAACACAAAGCCCAAATTCTGCGCCCGAAAGTCGGCCAGCTTCTCGCCAGGCAGCTGATACAGCTTCACGCCAGCCATCTCAACCTCGCCGACAGTGGGATGATTCAGCCCCCCAAGCACTGACAGGAGTGTACTTTTGCCGGAACCGGACTGTCCCATGATCGTGATGAACTCACCAGCCTCGATGCTGATATCCACACCACGCAGCGCTTCGACGGTCTCGCCACCACTGACGTAATGTTTTTTCAGGTTTGTAATTTCGATTAGTGTCATGCTAACAATCTCCGAAAAATCTTGTAGCAATAGAACGTGGATGACGCGGATTGAGCGGATTTACACGGATTAAACCCAATAAAGCAGTTCAGAGTGAAAACTTTTTTCACCGATTTTAGTTTGTTTTTACAATGAATTCGGTCTTTCCAGTTATTAAAGATTTAAATCCGCCTTTATCCGCTCAATCCGCGTCATCCGCGTTCTATTAAAGGTTTTTTCTACAATGCCCGCAGCGCCTCTGTCGGATCCATCTTGCTCGCATGCAATGCCGGGTAGAGGCTAGCCAAAATACCCAGCGTTAATGCAAGCCCGACTGAACCAAAAGCAACTGTTGAATCCCAGATCAGGTGGGCATTCTTGCTCTCCGCCATAAACGGCAAAGCCAGTTTGGCCCCTCCCATCCCGACTGCGTACCCTAAAAATCCGGCCAGCAAACTGACCAACGCCGCTTCAAACAGAATGATCCGCATGATATGGCTTTTTCTGAAGCCGATGGCGCGGAAGACTCCGATTTCAACCGTCCGTTCGTTAACACTCCCCATCATCGTCACAAAGACAATCAGAGAGCCGATGAAAACAACGACACCAGCCATGGCATAGGAGAAGCGTTTGAACTGGTCCAAAGCTTTTAGCCGGCCCTCAACAACCTGCTGGATAGCCGAAACTTTGACATCGGGCAATTTTTCTGCAATCTGGGTGACCATGTCGCCGATCGGACAACCGGAACAGAGTGCCGCCACCTCGGCCATGCTGATTTTGCCCTCCTTACCCAATAGCTTTTGGGCCTTGAGCAAACGAGCAAAGACAAGAGCGTCATCCTGCGAGCCGGTCTGATCAAGAACACCGGCAACTTTAAAGGTTTCTCCCTTGATGCTGAGACTATCACCGGGAGCGACGTTAAGCACTTTGGAGGCATCGGAACCGAGCAAAATGTCCTGTTCGGACTTAGGCTCATTTCCGAAAATCTTCCACCACTGTTTCATCTTCAATTCGCTTTCAAAATCAACACCCACCAGCAACACATCATGACCGTCTATTTTGATGCCGCCCAGAACCTTGGGGCTGACAACCGAGATATTTTTATGATTGGCGATACTCTTGATTTTTGCCAGATCCTCTTCACGGATTTCGCGCTGATCGAAAGTCACTCCGCCCAGATTAATGCCGCCATAGTTCATGGACAAGCCGTTGCTCTGGGGAGTGACAAGGATATTGGCGCCGAACTCGTCCATCTTTTGTTCAATGTCGCTGGACATGGAGCGGGTCAATGTTACCAGCGTGACGATGGTGGCTATTCCGACCATCAGGCCGATGGTCAGAAAGGCCATCTTGGCCTTGCGTCGTTTCAGGTCGTTGATGGAGATGGTGTGCAGCTTCATCAGAAGTATCTCGCCCCACCATTTAGATCACTCACCTTGACCACAATCGCACCGCCGCTTAACTGATGCGGCAGATAGCCGGGGTTACAACCACCGGAAGCGCTGGGACCCAGGCGGTTGATCGCAAACTTCTGATTGCAGTTTTTGCAGTTCATCTTGTCACCCTGCTGCTCATATCCTTTTTTGGAATGATAACAAACATCACAGGCATCAAAAGCGGTTCGTATACTGCCGTCGGGCGCCTTGACCGCAAAGAAGGCAATCTCCTTGCCGCCATCCTCGAATTTGTAGAAACGTGCCTTGCCGTCGTCCAGTTTTGCCGCCGACAGTGTGATAGCACCATTAGCCGCCTTCACCTTCTCGTACTTGCCGAGTAAAAATGCATGAGCGCCGACAGCACCGATCAACAACGCCATCACAAGTAATCCTGCCATTACCGCCTGTTTAGTGCATTTCGTTAACATTTTCGTCTCCTTCTCAGCTCTGTTTTCCGGAATTACATCCGCCCTTGCCACCGCAGCAACCTGAACCGGATGCGGCTTTTCTGCCTATGTCTCTGCCGGTAATCTGCTTGAATTGTCCAGGAGTAAGAATCTGGTGAACGCCGCTGGCAAAACCGGTGCCATTAACCTTCTCAACCAGTGTCTCCGGCTTGACAGTCTTGGCATCATAGCCGACGACAACCCAGCCACCGTCCACATCGATCTCGGTGACCGCCACACCTTTAACATTCTGGAGAGCAGCGGTTATCGTGTCCGAACAGCTTCTGCAGGTCATGCCGTCTGTCTTAAGAACCGCAACCGAATCGGCAGT
Organism: uncultured Geobacteraceae bacterium; assembly: GCA_903925005.1. Classification (GTDB taxonomy): domain Bacteria; phylum Desulfobacterota; class Desulfuromonadia; order Geobacterales; family Pseudopelobacteraceae; genus JACRCG01. The sequence goes on along the minus strand of CAIYDX010000389.1, from coordinate 5,609 downwards.
CGCCCCAATCCTGACGTAAAAGGCCAGAAGCAGCAGCAGTGTCAGCGCGCCGACAACCATCGCTACGTTTATAGTTACAGCTTTCGTATTCATTTTGCGCTCTTTACCGTGTACCAGAATTTGGCCTGACTGGTCTTGCCGTCTTTCAGCTGAAACTTGCACATGACGCCATATTTACCATTTTTGGACAATTCAAAATCAGCGCCGAAATGTCCATGCATCCCCATCAACTCTTTAACTTGGGTGGTTTTATCAGGATTCTGTATTTTTATTGTCACAGTCCCTTCAGTCAGCGCGGTGCCACTTTTTGCGTCTTTGAAAACGACGGAGATATGGTGAGTCTCCTTCACCCCTTTGGGCATTTCCATACCCATATCCTTCATCGCATCAGCCATGGTCTGCACATTAAAGGTAGCCTTGACACCATCAACAACCTCTTCGTGAGCGGCGGTTGATTTATGTTCCATCGCATGGCCGCTGTGATCCATGGCAAAAATGGCAAGTGGGAATGAAAAGGCAAGAATGGATGCTGTTACTGCTATTAGTTTCTTCATCGGTACGTATCTCCTTTTGGTGTTAAAATATAAACTAACCAAGCAAAGCAGATGTCGTGCCAACATGTAACAGCTTGATATAACGCGGGTATTGTATACGGAAAAGAGTTTGATGTGGACTATTCCACAACTATGGAAGGATATTCTTCAGAGCTGGAGCTAAGGTCAGGAGAATTTTAGAGGAGTGTTTTCTCTGTTGCTATTTGAACGGCACTAATTCCATCTCAGAAGCTGTTTTTCATAGTCAATTGTGAAATTAAAAAAACGCAGAAATGAATTTCCCAGCAGACCATCTGCTCCGATATTACTGTTTGACAGCATGACAATAACTTCGGAATTTGCCACTATTTTGTCATCTATCTCAATATAATCAACCTTGGTTAACAGGCTGTCTGTTGCGGTCCCGTTTGCAATGATGCTCTTGATATTGGTCAGCCTGTTTTTGTTCATATTCAGTCTGGTCGCCAAGGCTGGATATATTGTCGTTACCGATGCTCCGGTATCAAGGATCATTCTGGCTTTTATCTTGCGCCCTTTATTTTTGAACACCACCGGCACGACAATTTGATTATTGTTTATGCTTATTTTAGTGGCATATTGGCGGGGTTCCTGCGGCGGTTGTCCTGTGGGCAGCTTGGATTTTTCTGGATTCTCTTTGCTCCTTGCGCTCTTATTTCTAAATTCATCGGGAATTTTACTGACGTCATCAACCCAGGAGGTTATCCCGTATTTGTCTTCATAACTGTACTGTATCGGAATACTAGACGGTATTTTGCTCTTATCGTCAAGCCAATACACAAAGCCATTTTGATCTGTATATTTGAAGTACTCCTTGGCCGTTGCCGATGCTGCAACTGCCAGAAAAATTATGAGCCAGAAAATATTTCTCATTGCTATCCTTATCCTATTTTTACAATCTATTTTTCCGGTGAGACAATCCCGTACTTCTCAATGCGATAGATAAGTGTATGCCGGGGAATGCGCAGAAATTTCGCCGCGGCGGTCTGATTCCAGCTATTCCGTTCAAGGGCCTCTATCACTACTTCACGCTCCAGCTGTTCCAGCGAATAGCCTTCATCCGGCAAGTTAATCACCGCGTTCGAGCTTGAAGTTGCTTTCGAAACCGTTCCGACGGCGCAGACTTTGCCAGGCAGGTCATCAATGGATATAGTATCACCGCTCCGCATGATCAGTAGGCGTTCCACCAGATTTTCCAATTCGCGAACGTTCCCCGGCCACCTATAGGAATTGAGGGTGGCCATGGCGCCGGTATCGAACTGCACACCGCCGGCGCCATGCTTCCCGCAAAAGTAGCGGAGCAGCAGGGCGATATCCTCGCGTCGTTCCCGCAGCGGCGGCAGATGGATCGGAATTACCGCCAGGCGATAGTAGAGATCCTCGCGGAACATGCCGTCAGCCAGCGCTTTTTCCATATCCAGATTGGTGGCGGCTACCACCCGCACATCAAGCTTGCACGGTTTTATCCCCCCTACCGGTTCAACCACCTTCTCCTGCAAAGCCCTGAGCAGCTTTGGCTGCAGCTCCAGCGGCAGTTCGCCTACTTCGTCCAGAAAGAGAGTGCCGCCATCCGCCAGCTGAAACTTGCCGGTCTTATCCTTTACCGCGCCGGTAAAAGCCCCTTTGACATGGCCGAATAGCTCGCTTTCCAACAGATCGCGAGGGATTGCCGCACAGTTGATGGCGACAAAAGGATCACCCTTGCGGGAACTCATATTGTGGATCGAGCGGGCCACCAGTTCCTTACCGGTGCCGGATTCTCCGGTAATCAGCACCGAAGCCTCGGTGTCGGCTACCTTGCGGACGACGTCAAACACCCGTTCCATCTCCCGCGATGAGCCGACAATGGTGCGGAAATCAATGCGATCGTCAAGTTCACTCTTCAAGCGCTTGTTTTCAGCTGTCAGCCCGGTAAATTGTAACGCCTTGGCAACCGTCATCCGGAGTTCATCACGGTTGAACGGCTTGGTAATGTAGTCGTAGGCCCCGACTTTCATCGCCTCCACCGCAATGTCGACCGTCCCGAAAGCGGTGATGATTATCACCAGGGTATCCGGCGAGTTTGCCTTGATACACTTCAGCACCTGCATACCATCCATGCCGGGCATCTTCATATCGGTAATCACCAGTTCCGGCGCCTCTTCGGCGAACAGACGCAGCCCCTCTTCGCCACTTGCGGCAGACAGTACCCGATACCCCGCTTCCTGAAGATTATATTCCAGCACCCTCCTAAGCGAGGTGTCGTCGTCTATGATCAGAATTTTCGGTGTCATGGATAGCCCTCCGCCTGCAGCACAGGCAGCTTGATCAATACAGTCGTCCCCTCCCCTACCACGCTTTCTACCTGAAGCGTGCCGCCATGACCTTCAACAATCTTCCTGGAAATGGCCAGCCCCAAACCGGTGCCATCCGGCTTGGTAGTGTAGAACGGCTCGAATATTTTCGACAAGGATTCGGCATCAATCCCTTCTCCGCTGTCACAAAATCTGATCTCACAGATACCTGTCGGCTCTTCAGTCCGACAAACCGAGGTCAATATGGTCAGACTCCCACCACCCTGCATGGCCTGAAGAGAATTGATGGCAATATTAAGAAAGGCCTGACGCAGCTTCTCACCATTTCCTCTAACAACCAGATCCGCAACCGCCGGTTTCACAAGTAGAGAAACCTTCCGTTCCCTGGCATCGTTGGCCACCAGCATGGAAACTGTTTCCAGCTCTGCCTGAACACGGCACGGCACCAACTCGGTCGGCAGCGGTCGAGCCATCCGCAGAAAATCTTCAACCACCCGATTGAGTCGTTCGGTCTCTCTGATCTGAATATCGATGAATTCATATTTTGGGTCACCCGGCCGGTAATCGTCCCTGAGAATTTCAGCCGTGCCCCGAATCGAGCCGAGCGGGTTGCGGATCTCGTGAGCCAGAACGGCGGCCATCTCGCCCAAAGTAGATAACTTCTCCGCTCTGCGCAGATTTTCCTCTATGGCGATGAGCTGCTGTGACTGTTCCTGCAGCTTTTTGTAGGACTGTTCCAAACCTTCGGCGGTTCTCAGCAACTCCGCGCTACGCTCCCGTTCCCGTTGCGCTAAAAGTCCGGTCACGCCACCTACTATATTGTAGAGCACTATTTCAAGATATTTTTCCAACTCCAACGTCAGATGGCCACCCCACTGGAACAGTATATGCGGGGCATACACAATACTGACAGCCAGGGAACAGGCCAATCCGCCGCGCAGTCCAAACCAGATAGCGGCCAGAATAATCGGCAGATAGTAAAGGCGTTGAAAGATATCGTGCAGATAGTGCATATGCAGCGGAGTCAGGTAATGGAGCAGGCTGATGGCAATAATGAAAAGAGCCAGCAGAGATATCCGTATGGCAATGGATGTTTTCATAGATCCAGCTTATAGCGCACGACAGCCAGAATAAAAAGTAAAAATGATTGCAACATGCCACGGCTTACGGTTTAGTAAGTTAGAAATCATTTTCTGCGCTTTTCAGGCAGATAATGACTTCGTTAACGCACTTATCCAGTTTATCTGGGCTAGGAGTACTCTTGAAGATACGTAAAAATCGTCTAAACAACCGCTTGATTTTTTAAAGATCACTTGCTATATTTTAGCAGTCACTCCAGCAGAGTGCTAAAGCATCAATTTAAAGAGGTGAAGCATCATGGTAGCTCAGTTACCTGTTGTCGCTGATAGTCTTCGGCTTTATATGAATGAAATTCGCAGGTTCCCGCTATTGAGCGAGGAAGAAGAACATCGCTATGCGGTTTCGTTTTTTGAAGACAAGAACCTGACGGCTGCTCATAGCCTGATCACTTCCAATCTGAGATTTGTCGTGAAGGTGGCATACGAATTCCGTCATTACGGCCTGAAAATGCTCGACCTGATCCAGGAAGGCAACATCGGATTAATGATGGCGGTCAGAAAATTTAATCCATATAAGGGCGTCCGTCTTATTTCTTACGCAGTCTGGTGGATCAAGGCTTATATCCAGAATCATATCATTTCATCATGGAGTCTTCTTAAAATAGGGACAACACAGGCACAGCGAAAACTATTTTTTAAACTTCGCCAGACCAAAAGCGCACTTGTCGGTCTGAGTGATAACGGAGAAGATGTCCCAAGCGCCGCGCAATCATTGCATGTTTCAGAACAGGAATTTCATGAAATGGAGCAGCGCATGCAAGGCGACTGCTCGCTCAACGCGGAAATACCGGGCAGCGACGGCGCAACGGCTCTGGAGTCTCTTGCAGACGACCGCCTAAATCAGGAAGAACTGCTTGTCGATTTTCAGGAGAATCATAACCTCCAGCAAAAAGTTGCCGAAGTTGTCAGTCGTCTGAACGAAAAAGAGCGTTACATCATCGAGAGACGTATCACGGCGGACGAACCACTGACGCTGCAGGAAATCGCAAGCCATTTTTCGATATCCAGAGAACGCGTAAGACAGATCGAAGAAGGGGCCCTTAAGAAAACAAAACTGGCCCTACTGCCTCTTTTAGCGGCCTAGTCCCTAAATTATCGGCCACATAATCAGTGGCCCAAATCCATCCCTTCTTTTTATTTTACATTTAGTGCTTGACTTCCACAGCTTTTTTCTTTAAATAAACAAGTTCCGTTTATTGCTATCCCAGAAAAGCTTTGGCCCCGTTAGCTCATACTGGTAGAGCAGCTGACTTGTAATCAGCAGGTGATCCGTTCGATTCGGATACGGGGCTCCACTTTAAAAATAAAGTTGCTATTTATAGATACACAATTGACTCAGATCATCCCTGGAGGGATTCCCGAGCGGCCAAAGGGAACAGACTGTAAATCTGTCGTCAGCGACTTCGGAGGTTCGAATCCTCCTCCCTCCACCATATAAATCATCGGAATGCAGTAATTTATTTCGATCCCAGGAGACTCAGGTCACTAAAACTGGTAAGTAATGATTGCATGTATTTCAAAAGTCTTCGTCTGGTAGTGCGGGAATAGCTCAGTTGGCTAGAGCGTCAGCCTTCCAAGCTGAGGGTCGCGGGTTCGAGTCCCGT
>CAIYDX010000388.1 GCA_903925005.1 uncultured Geobacteraceae bacterium | reverse complement strand
GAGCGTCGGCAACGGCACCCTGGCCGGCACGACCGGCCAGGTGGTAAACTTCGGCGGCAGCACTACCGCTGTTACCGCTGTTCCGGCCGTCGGCAATCACTTCGTCAGCTGGACCGGCATCGGTGGTTTTGTCACCTCCACCAGCAATCCGCTGACGGTGGCCAATGTCACGTCAGCCCTGACAATCACCGCCAATTTTGCCGCCGATCCGACCAACGGTGCCTGCGGCAGCAGCAACGGCGGCACCTTCAGGGTTATTCCTTCCGGCAATCTCTGCCTGACCGGCACGGCATCCATTGTCAGCGGCAGTGGTCCATGGAGCTGGAACTGCGGCGGCCTGAACGGCGGTACAACGGCCATCTGCTCGGCAGCTATCGATATAACCGGTCCTGCCCTGGTTGTTTCTACCCTTGCCGGTGGCGCAATAACCAACAATGCTACCCTTAATATCTCCGGGACGGTTTCCGATACCAGCGGGGTTAATAGTCTGACGATCAATAACGTAATAGTAACAGTAAGCAACGGCGGTTTCAGCTATCCGGTCACACTGCAGGCGGGAAAAAACATCATAACGATCATTGCTGCCGACACATTGGGCAACGTCACCACAGATATACGCACAATCACTTTGGACCAGACCGCCCCGACTCTGACTATTGCAGTGCCGGCAGACAACAGCAAAACTGCCCAAGGGGTGGCAACCATTTCCGGTACGATCAACGAAACTTCGACCATAATCGTCTCGGTGAACAGCGGAGCGCCACAGAGCGCTTCCATTACCGGCACCAGCTTCAGTGCTTCGATAAACCTTGCCGGCGGCATCAACAGCATCACTATTAAGGCAACAGACCCGGCCGGCAATCAAGCCACCGCCGTTCGCACCGTAACCTACGACAACGGCAATCCGACAGTGGTAATCACCAACCCCGGTCAGGATATCACCACTGCTCAAAAGAGCATCACCATCGGCGGAACTGTCAGCGACACCTTCACCAGCGTATCCGTTGCGGTTGCATTCAACAACCAAACCTTTACTCCGACGGTAACCAATGGTGACTTTTCGCAACAGCTGACCATTCCCGCAGAAGGAACCTGGCCGGTAACGGTTACCGCCACTAACGAGGTAGGCAACATGGCAACAGCAACCAGGAACTTTATCTATACTCCGCCAACTATAGGCGATGCTCTGAAAGTCCTTCAAGCGGTAGCCGGTATAACCGCTCTCACCGCCTCGGAAAAGGCCCGCTATGACGTCGCGCCGCTCGGAAGTAACGGCACGCCTGCTGGAAATGGGGTAGTCGATGCCGCGGATGTTATAGCAATTTTGCGGAGAAGTATCGGTATAGGGAACTGGTAATGAATGAATCCGAAGGGAAATCAAGCGTGAAGAATGTTCTGTTCTATATTGCCATGGCTCTGTCTCTGCCGATTATTGCCGCTTGCGGTGGAGGGGGGGGGAGCCAGGCGCCGACAGTGAAAACTACCGCTACTCTTACAATAAATCTGGCCGGTACGCTTCCGGCTGAGGGCGCTATTGCCGGAGCAGCATTTATTGTGACCCTTCCGGCAAACGTTACACCTGCAATGACCAATGGCGCTGTTGGTAGCGGCGTTGTTGCGTTGTCAGGAACCTTTACCGGCGGAACCTTGACTACTCCTATCTCCACCTACACTGCGGCAACGGTAAACGCTCTCGGGACACTCTCCGTGACCCTGGCAAATTCGGCGCCTGCCGGCGTGACCCAGGTGGGTGAAGTGGCAAAGATCACCCTGCAGCTTGCTAACGGCGCCACACCATCAGCCGCCAATTTTGGGGTGAGTACGGTCAGCTCTGGTGTGATTGATGTGGATTATCGCACAATTGACGGAATGAGTGTAAGCGTGGCGAACGTGACACTGCAGTGAAGCGCCTTTTCTACTTCATCAACATTTTTAAAGCCTGTTTCAGGAGCCCTTCCACCGAAACAGCTCCGCCGGCATCCAGACCGGCTAGGGCTTTTCGTACCTGTGGTTCCTTATAGCCGAGATTGAGCAGTGCCGATAATACGTCTTCCGCAACGTCATCGGCCGGAATGTTCCGGATCTCGGCTGCAGGAAGTGAAGATAAATCAAGTTTCCCAACCTTGTCTTTCAGCTCCAGCACCAGGCGTTCGGCGGTTTTTTTACCGATGCCCGGAATGGTTGAAAGCTTGTTAAGATCGCCCTGTGCCAGTGCCTGAGCCAGTGGGGCCGGCTGGATGTTCGAGAGGATATCGCGGGCCAGTTTCGGACCGACTCCGGATACGCCGATCAGCAGTTGAAAAAAGGACTTTTCCAGTCGGGTGCGGAATCCGTAGAGCAATATGGCATCTTCTCTGACACTGGTGTGGATATGCAGCGTTGCCGCGCCACCCTCTTCAGGAAGCTCGTAGTAGGTTGAAAAGGGGATGTGTACCCGGTAACCGACCCCCTGTACGTCGAGGACGATATGGTCGGGCGATTTATAGGCGATCAGTCCGGTAAGAAGTGCAATCATAACTTCATGTCCCTCCAGGATGTTTTTTGCCGTTTCGTGCCGACGGTGCCGCTGGATATCTGTTTGAGCCCGTATGAATTTATATGACAGATAGCGACCGCAAGCGCATCGGAGGCGTCGGCTTGAGCGATTTCCGGTAAGCCCAGCAATGCTTTGAGCATCTTCTGAACCTGCTCTTTTTCAGCTTTTCCCTGCCCGACAACGGCCTGTTTGACCTGTAACGCACTGTATTCGGCGACCGGCAAGCCGCTATGAACCGCTGCAACAATGGCGGCTCCGCGGGCTTGCCCAAGTTTGAGGGCACTCTGGGGGTTGGTGGCAAAAAAAATGTTTTCGATAGCCACCTGATCGGGCCGATACCGGGCGATAATTTCCAGGAGACCGTCAAATATCTTTTTGAGCCGGCCAGGGAAGTCGGCTGCCGTATCGGTAAAAATAGCGCCATTGTCAATGTGAACCAGGCGATTTCCCACCTTCTCTACAATTCCGTAGCCGGTAATGCGCGAACCGGGATCAATGCCGAGGACAATCATGATACGGTTCCTTCTCTTTCTATCGTACTAAAAAAACAGGCGCCCAAGGTGTTGGACGCCTGATGCGGAATTATTTGGGTGCCGATCGCTATTTGCGCAGCACTTTGATGACAGCCGAGAAATCCTCTTCGCCAAGACCGGCGTCAACCCCTGCCTGATACACCTTGCTGGCAGATTCTGCAGCCGGAAGAGACAGGCCGACCAGTCTGGCTGCATTCATAACCATATGCAGCTGGTCATTGACATATTTGAGGGCGAGGCTGCGGGAGAAGTCGCCGCGGGCCATTGCGCGCCCTTTCTGGTGGAATAGAGGCGATGCCACACCGCGTGTGTCGAGTACTTCCAGTATTTTGTCGGCGTTGAACCCCATTTTCTCGCCAAATACCAGACCTTCCGCCAGTACCTGTACCAACTCGGCCTGCACGAGATTAACGATAAATTTCATCTTGGTGGCATCGCCGATCTGGCCGACATGAATCGTATTGAGACCGAAAAACGAGAACGGTTCGCGACATTTGCCGGCCAGAGCCGGATCGCCGGCGGTGATGATCGTCATCAACCCATTGACGGCATGATCTTTACTCCCCCAAACCGGTGCATCAAGGTAGTGAATATTTTTCCTGGCGCACTCTTCAGCCAGCTTCATCGTGGTTTCGAGAGTATGCGATCCCATGTCCGCAAGGATTGTCCCGCTGTCGATTCCAGCCAAAATGCCGTTGTCGCCAAAAAAGAGCGGTCCCAGTTCATCGCCTTCGGGAACAATTGCGATGACCAGATCACGTCCTTTGGCTGCTTCGAGCGCGGAAGATGCTGCAAGGGCGCCTGTTGCAGTCAGCTCCTGTACTATCGCCAGTTCAGTATCGAACACGGTCAGTTCATAGTTCCCCTTGGCCAGATTAGCCGCCATATGTCGTCCGACAGTACCAAGCCCGATAAAACCTATTTTTTGTAACATGCGATACCTCCTGAAGGTGGCTTAAATTTTAAAGATGTGCTTAAATTTATATGAGTTTAAGGCGGCTGGCAATAATCAAATATCTATTGTCACAGTTTTTTTTGTCTGTTTTGCCTCAACGGGAAACTTTAACGCCTATTCGGTCGCAAATGCCCGATAATCTGCAGTTTGAACAACGGGGCGAAACCGGGTGACAGTGATTCTGCCCAAATGCCACCAAAAGGTCGTTAATCTCGATCCAGTACTCTGGAGGGAGCTGAGATCGCAACGCCCTTTCAGTCTCCTCAGGGTTTTTAGTAGAGACATAACCGAGGCGGTTGCATATGCGGTGAACATGGGTATCCACGCAAATGCCCGGTTTGCCGAAGCCGAGAGTCATAACCAGATTGGCGGTTTTACGTCCGACCCCTTTAAACCGGAGCAGCTCGTCGATATCATCCGGCACTATTCCCTGATACTCTTCAAGCAGCCTTCGCGACAACAGAGACAACTGCTCCGCTTTGGTCCGATAAAATCCGGCTGGATAAATCAGACGCGCTATCTCGTCCACGGAGAGCTTCGTCATCGCCTCGGGCGTCTCGGCTTGTGCAAAAATCCTTGCGGAAGCGGTTGCTGTCACTTCATCCTTGGTGCGCAGGGATATTATGCAGGAAACCAGAACTTTGAATGGGCTGCCGTTACACTGGGCAACAATCGTAACGGCCGGTGTCCGCCAGTTTTTATACTCTTCGCGCAGAATTGCGATGACGGCATGTATGTCTGCAGGTTTCATTGGCTTGGATACTATCCTAAGCTGCATTGCACTGCAATAGCGGTTTTACTTTTTTCCCCGGACGCGCTAATATGCAGAGTATGAAAATTGACCTGCATATCCACTCCAGCTTTTCCGACGGCGCATTTAACCCCTCCGAACTTGTTGCCCTTGCCAATAAACATGATGTCCGCGTGATTGCCATTGCCGACCACGATTCAGTTGACGGGGTCGGGGAGGCGATTATTTCAGGGGCTGCCGTAGGTGTTGACGTTATTTCGGCCGTGGAACTTTCCGTAAAGTTTCAGGAATGGCAAGATGTCCATCTGCTCGGGTACGGAATCGACTGCCGTGATGAAATCTTCCTGCAGAATCTTGATGGTTTCAGGCACCGGCGGGAGGGGCGCAACGATGAAATCCTCGTGCGTGTGAACGACAGTTTGTCTGTTGAAGGGCGAGCCGCTCTAGATCGGGATAAGGTGTTGTCCTTTGCCCGCGGCGCGATTGGTCGTCCGCATATTGCCAGGGCATTGCTGGAACAGGGATATGTCGAATCGGTGGAAGACGCATTTCGACGCTACCTCGTGCCGTGCAATGTCCCTAAAAGCTACTGGCCGATGGCTGAAGCGATAGTCGAGATCCATCGTATCGGCGGAGTTGCGGTGCTTGCCCACCCCACCAGCATATCCAAGGATACCGCTACGCTCGGCTCCGTCATAGCCTCTCTCCAAGAGTCAGGGCTTGATGGTATTGAGGTGTATAATAATATGGGGTGGCCGCTGGAGATAGAGTTTTTGCGGCGCACGGCCGTGGATAGAGGCTTGCTGATGACGGCAGGTTCGGATTTTCACGGAATTGAGGAGGGGCTGGAAATTGGAAAAGGGCGAGAAGGGATGCACTTTGACAGTGCCCTGCTCGCCCCCCTGTATGAACGGATAGAAAAGATGCGCAAGTAGTCAGCTACATCTGCTCTTTATAAGCCTTATAATCAACCACATGAATGTTTTCCTTGACCGACGTTACCCCTTTTACCGATTTGACGATCGCAATGGCGGCGTTTTTCTGCGCTTCGGAAACTATATAACCGCTGATTGATACCGCCCCTTTGTCGATGGAAATTGTAAAGGGGCGATAATCCTCCAGAACAGGGGCGTTCAGGAGGGCTGTTTCGATTTTCTTCGACAAAATTACGCTGTCGATTACAGCACCGGCGGATTTATCTGATTCTTTTATGGCCGGCTCTTTGGTCGTGGCAATGATACAGTCGACAATCGTCGCTTCTGAAAGCCGAGAGGTGTTAAATACCAGGTCATAATTATTCGGATCATGCCAGTCTCGGTCGAAATAGAAGTGGATGAAGCCGCCCCGCTGGTGATCACTGCGGCGTATCAGCGAACGGGCCATATCAGGGTCAATCCATTCCCGCTCGGCAAACCGCTCTACCCGCTCTTCGAAATCGGCAATAAAACGGAAGCGGAGAATGTTTTTACACTCCTTCAGCAAATCCTGACCGCCCCGGCCATAAATAACAACATTCCCTTTGCGGGCAAGATCCAGAATGATCAATTCGACCGAATTAAGAGCCGCGGCCCGCTTGCGGTCTTCCGCGGTGACATAGGAAGGGGGCTTTTCATCGACCAGTTCCAGCATTTCCGGAGTAAGGCCGTATTTGGAGGCGAGTGACTTGATTCTTGGCCCGTCTATGAGGGTGTATTTGAGTCTCTGGGCAACCTCAGAAGCGATCTGATAGGCTCCGGTGCCCATTTCGCGTGAAACGGTAATAATAGCCATTGTCCAGCCTCCAATAAACGAATCTATTGATCGCTTATAGCATGTAATAGGCGTGTATACAAGTTGATCATGATAGCGCGGCCAACTATTAAGCCGGTCAAACAAATTCTGCGCCGTGATACTTCGGTGAAACAATCTCTGTCTGTTATTCCACCTCGACGTTCACCGTGACAACCAATCTGCGAAGCGCATCGCCCATTGTGATTTCCAACGGTATCTGGATATTTCTCCCCTCGCAAACAATCTCTTGCGATAACAGGGTAATCTTCGGCATGGCGTTGGCAAGCGGCATGCCATGGGTATCTGCAGATAAATCAGGTTGGAGCGTTTGCATCGCTTCAGTTGCCGAAGGGATGCATGCGCGGTTGATATTCGTTTCGACCGGCTCTTCGCTAATGGTGACCCTTTCAAGTACCGCCCGCGAAAGGGTCGTTAACGCTTCAAGAAGTCCCTCACCGGATGCAGCGTTGGTGCGGCAGGTTGTCAGCGTGGAGAGATCGAGTGCCACGGCAATATCCGCCGTTTCATCCGCCTGGTTGCTGTGGGTAAAGCTGTTAAGCTGCAGAACCGCAGGTGTCTCGTGAAGGCCGACTCCATATGCGGAGAGAAAGTCTCGCAGTTGCGACACGCTCTCCTTTGTTTCAGCTGTTCGCTCAACAGCCGGATTAGCCATGATTATGATGCCGTCGGCACCTTTGAGCGTCATTTTCCATGTTGCCGGATTGGTGACTATTCCGGTAAGCGTATAAACATGCAGCCTGACACGATACCCGTTCGGCAACGTGTTTTCAAAAGGACTGAAATCAAAGAACAGCAGATTATCGGCGCCGGCCGGGACAGTTCTTAAATCGCCACGCAACGCAGGTTTGATTCGTGAATAAATATAGCTTAGAGTAGTGCTCTTACCGCTTTCCGCCGGGCCGTAATAAACTATTTTTGCGTTGATCTCTTTTTTTGCATGATTGACAAGTGCCACAAAAACTCCCGAAAGCCTATTTTTTCTTGTTCAGCAAAACCCGTTTTGCCATGGTAGAGATAACCGAACCGATGTTCTTGCTTTTGGCAAAAGAGGCCAGATCCTTTTCGCTCATAGTACCCAGATATCTGATGGCATTCTGGACCGGAGTCCGGTTGTTCTCAATCAGAGCTTTTCTTATCTTGTAGTTTTTAATCCATTCCTTGTTGGCACAGATCAATCGCATTATCTCATCATTCTGAATGCCTGATTTGACTAGCGTCAATACTTCAGCCTCCGTGATTCGCGGATTTTTTATGACACTGCCCGAAACCAGTTTGTTTGCATCCTTTACAAGAATCGAGCGCCACTCTTTGTCACCGGAAAGCGCAGTCTTGATCTTTTCAGCAATACCCATAAGCTGGGCTGTTTTGTATTTGCTGAGAAACTTCTCATCATTTTCATCGATCGGATTCTCTTGCTCAGGTTCTGAATCTTCATCGTTTTGATCCTGCAACGCCTCCAGTTCATCCACCTCTTCGATAACCGGATATTCGTGAGATTGGAGCGCACCGGAATAATTATGACAGACGAGAGATAGCGAATCGAGAACCTGAGGGTTAGGATTCGTACCCCCCAGATAATCTTTGATTACCTTCTCCGGCAGATCTTTAAAGCAGGAGAGGGCAGGCGCACGGACGGATGGATCAGCATCTTTCGAGAGGCAAAACAGCAGCATCACTCGCTCACTTGATTCCATCCCATCGGCTGCGGAGCAACCGGCGAGCTTAACCTCCAGAGCTGTCCCCGGCCGGACGTATGCCGCCACGGTCGGGGATATGGTCAATTTGAATTTTTCGGCCATTGGTAAATTATTTCTGGGTCAGCGTAGCTTTTATCCCGGCGCTTTTCAACTTGGCAAGGGCGGCATCCGCGGTCGTTTTGCTGCTAAAGGGACCGATTGACAAACTCTGGGAAGGTATTGCAATATCGGCACGTTTGACTGTAGTAGTGAAACCAACTGCCTTCAAACGCTCTTTTTCCTGGTTTGCCGCTTCGTTTTGCAAGTACGAACCTGCATATACGGTAATCTTGCCCCCGTGCTCAATAATGAAGGCATCGGAAGTGTGATTTTTCAGTTTATTCAGGGTTGGTTGAGCTGAAGCACGGTCATTGAATTCAGATACGAGCAGACGGTTCATCGGAGTCGACTTACGCGCGGCCGGTTTTATAATCGGTTCAAAACCGGCTTTCCGTACCCGGCCCATGTCGGTTGCCAATGCCTCTTCGAGAACGTAATTGCCGACAACAAGCGACCATGAGTCAGGTTTGGCTTTTACTACGGCTGCCGGCTTTGCTTGACCGTCCGCGGCCGGTTTCTTCGCGCCGGCTTTTTTGTCTTCGGTCTTGGCTGCAACGGCTTTTTCAGCTTTTTTATCCGTAGCCGGAACCGGTTGAGGTTTCTTGTCGACCGTTTTTGCTGCTTCGATCTTCTTGGGCTCCTCTTTCGGTTTGACCGGAATTGGAGCAGAAGCCGGTTTGGCCGTCGGCGGCACTGTCTTGGCCGTAGCTATGGCAGGTTTAGCGGCGACAGCAGCCGGGGCTGCCGCCGTAACAGGAACGGTTGCCGCCGGTTTCGGAACTTCAACTTTATTTGGCGCTTTACCGTCCTGCTTGGCAGGTTCAGCCCCGCTGCGGGCCGGCAGCGGTATTTTGCTGGCCTGGGGTGCGGGAGCGGATGTCTCGGCGATGTTTTTAGCTTCCTGAGGTTTGATCAGGTCGGTAAAATAATAGATGTACGTGAAGCCACCGATCAGTATCAGCAGAAGGACAAGAAGAGCGCTTTGATTTTTTTTCTCTCCGGGGGTTTCACGTGGTTGAGAGTCACCCGAGTCTTTACTGAATTTAATATCCATGAACATCCTCCATTGCAGCTCTAATGATTGTTATGTGATTCTTTTCTACCTGCCAGGGACTCGGCCACTATTTTTTGGGAAAGATGCGAAGGAACTTCTTCATAATGGGAAAACTCCATGCTGAACAGTCCTCTGTCGCTGGTCATTGATTTAAGATCGTTAGAATAAGCCAGAACTTCGGACATCGGTACAATCGACCTGATAATCTGGGAATTTGCTTTGGGCTCTACTCCGACAACCTTGCCGCGCCTGGAGTTGAGGTCGCCGATTACATCACCCATATTTTCGTCCGGCACTGTGATCTTCATATTTACAATAGGCTCAAGCAGTACCGGCTTACAGAGTTCCATCGCTTTCTTGAAAGCCATAGAACCGGCTACCTTAAAGGCCATTTCCGACGAGTCCACGGTGTGAAAAGATCCGTCATAGAGAGCAACTTTGAAATCTACAACCGGATAGCCGGCTAGAAAACCATCAACACTGGCCTCTTGAATTCCCTTATCGACGGCCGGAATATACTGGCGCGGAATGACTCCACCGACAACTTTGTCTTCGAAAACGTACCCTTCGCCACGGTCGGTAGGCGCCATTTCAATCCAGCAGTCGCCATACTGCCCGCGTCCTCCCGACTGCTTCTTGTATTTCCCCTGAACCTTGGCTGTTCCCCGGATTGTTTCGAAATAGGGCACCTTTGGTGTCTTGAGCAGCACCTCCACACCAAACTTCCGCTTCATCTTTTCAACGATTACCTCCAGATGTACCTGCCCCATGCCGGAAATGATAAATTCCTTTGTCTGGATGTCGCGGTGTGACTCAAGCGTCGGTTCTTCCTCGATCATACGGTGCAAAGCGCTATGGATCTTGTCTTCATCAGCCTTGGTTTTCGGCTCAATGGCGTATGATATTACCGGCAGGAGCTGTTTTGCCGGTACAAAGATAATCGGTTTGACAGGATCGCAGAGAGTGTCGCCGGTAATGGTCTCCTTGAGCTTGGCAACGGCAACTATGTCCCCCGCGACGGCCTGTTTGATCGGATGCTGCTTTTTCCCTTCCAGTTCGTAGATCTGGCCGACCCGTTCCTCTATCCCTTTGGTAGAGTTAAAAATCGTCGAATCGGAATTAAGCACTCCCGAGTACACTCTGAAAATGGTTATCTTGCCGGTGTACGGGTCTGAAGTTGTTTTGAAAACCAGTGCCGAGAACGGTTCCTTCTCATCCGGCGCCCGCTCGATTATCTCTTCGCTCTTTGGGTGAATGCCGACCGCCTTGGTTCGATCAAGCGGTGAGGGGAGGTAGGCGCATACCGCATCCAGCAGATGGGCCACGCCGATGTTGGCCGTGGCCGCACCGCAGAGGACGGCGGTGAACGTGTTGCGCATCGTGCCGACCCGCAGGCCGTCGATGATTTCGTCCACGGTAAGATCGCCGTTTTCAAGATATTTTTCAGTAAGAGCGTCGTAGGCCTCGGCAACCGTCTCGACCATCTGTTCCCGCAGACGGGTCGCCTCTTCGGCGTACTCGGCCGGGATGGCGCCTTTGGTATATTTTCCCGAGCCGTCTTTGGCATAAAAGCAGGCTTTCATTGTTATCAGATCGATAACCCCTTCAAAAGCGGCTTCAAGGCCGATCGGCATCTGGATGGCAACCCCACGCGCTCCCAGCATCTTTTCCATGTCATCGATGGCGCGCAGAAAATTGGCCCGCTCACGGTCGAGTTTATTGACAAATGCGATGCGCGGGATTTCAAATTCGTTGGCCCAACTCCAGATCTCCTCGGTCTGAGCCTTGACCCCCGATATTGCCGAGAGAATCACTACGGCACAGTCAAGTGTGCGCATGCAGGCACGGGTGTCGGCGATGAAGTTGCCGTAGCCGGGGGTATCGACGATGTGGATGGAATGCCCCTGCCATTCGCAGTGGTCAAGCGCCGATGTGATGGAAATTTTTCGTTTGATCTCCTCCGGCTCGAAATCCATGGTTGACGTGCCGTCATCAACCCTGCCGAGTCGGTCGATCATCCCGGTGTCAAACAGAATTGCCTCTGAAAGCGACGTCTTGCCGGCACCACCGTGTGCGACGATGCCCAAGTTGCGGATCTTGCTGGTTTCAAACTGTCCCATAGAACTGCCTCCTTGTGTGCAAAATGAATTTCACTGTTCTGCCAACTTTTCCTTCAACTTCCGGAGTTATTCATGATTCAGCGGTTTCGTTCATACAGTATGCGCAAACCTTCAAGTGTCAGGTTATCATCGACTTCATCAATTGTCTTCGACTCCGGGGCGATCAGGTTGGCCAGGCCACCGGTAGCGATCACCCGGAATTCTTCATGGGATTCGGCTTTGATATGCTCCACAATGCCATCTACCAAGCCTACGTAGCCGAAAAAAATTCCGGCCTGCATCGAGTTGACGGTGTTCTTGGCGATAACATGCGGAGGTTTGACAATGTCGATCCTCGGCAGCTTGCTGGCACGCTGAAATAGCGCTTCCACGGAAATGGCCAGGCCGGGGGCGATGGCGCCGCCGCAGTATTCTCCCTTGCCATTGACATAATCAAATGTAGTGGCCGTGCCGAAATCGACGATCACTAATGGGCACTTATGCTTTTCAAAGCCGGCCACAGCGTTTACAATCCGGTCGGCTCCGACTTCGCGGGGATTGTCATAATGGATCGGCATCCCGGTCTTGATCCCGGGGCCGACCACGTAGGGGGTCAAATTAAAGAAATCGTGAGAAATCGCTTCCATGACTCCGGTCAGGGGGGGGACGACCGAGGATATGATTGAAGCCTTGACCGCAGAAAAGCCGAGTCCGGCCTGATCGAACAGGCTGTGCAGAAGCACCGCGTATTCATCGGATGTGCGGGATTTGTCGGTTGAAAGGCGCCAGCTCCGAACAAGCAGCGTGCCGTCGTAGACTCCCAAAACAATGTTGCTGTTGCCGACGTCAATTACCAGAAGCATTCAGATTACCCTCACATCTCCACAAGTGATACGGTGCAATATGTTGTCATCGGATCTGAGCAGCAACGCTCCATCCAGATCGATGCCGATAAACCGGCCTCCGGTACATTCAGTCCCGGAGTCGGTGACGAGTACCTGACGCCCGTTGGCATTGCAGCGTCTCTGCCACTCTTCGCGTATCGGGCCGAAGCCGTGCAGAAGAAAATCGGCGTATAGGCGATCCAGTTCGCGCAGCATGACTCCGGCAAAATGGGAACGATCAACCCGTACACCGGACTCCAGCAACAGGGAGGTCGCCGGTTGGCGCAGATCCTCTGGGAACTGGTCCATAGTCATATTCAGGTTGACGCCGATGCCCAGAATAACAAAGTTGATGCCGTCGGTCTCCGCGCTCATTTCATTTAATAGACCGGCGATCTTCTTTCCGGAGATAAGGAGGTCGTTGGGCCATTTAATCTCCGGAGCCAGCTTCGTTGTCCCCTCTATCGCCCGCGCTGCGGCCACCGCGGAGAGAAATGTCAATTGCGGCGCCTCATGTGGCATTATTGCCGGGCGGAGTACAACCGAACAGTAAAGATTGACTCCGGCGGGAGAAGACCAGACTCTGCCGCGTCGCCCCTTGCCGCCGGTCTGGGAGTCAGCCAGAACAACCGTCCCTTGAATGGCGCCATCCTCCGCCAGACGAAAGGCATCGGCATTGGTTGAGACGGTTGATTTCAGAAACTCCAGTTGACGGCCTATTATTGCGTCGCCAAGCTCTGCTCTTACTTCATAAGGGTCAATAATATCAGGCGAGGAGACAAGCCGGTAACCGCGCGATGGCACGGCTTCGATCAGATGACCATTTTTCCTCAGCGCGGATATGTGTTTCCAGACCGCGGTCCGCGATACTCCAAGCTCTCTGCTGAGATGTTCACCAGATACATAACCTTCTTCGCTGCGAAACAGGCGTAATATGTTACCGGCTTTTGGGTGCATCGTGCTACCTCGGCAGTCACTTGTACGTTTACGCATAAAGAAGCATGGAAATATCCATCGCCCGTGGCGAGTGAGTCAATGCCCCCACAGAAATTATATCAACGCCGGTCTCGGCAATAGCCCGCACCCGCTCCAGATTGACACCGCCGGAGGCTTCCACCAGCGCCCGTCCGCCAATGGTGAACACGGCAGCCCGCATTTCGTCGATACTCATATTGTCCAGCATTATGATGTCCGCACCGGAAGCGAGTGCCTCATCAACCTGGGTCAGTGTCTCGGTTTCAATCTCTATTTTCAAGGTGTGAGGGATATAGGCGCGGGCACGGCTGATCGCTTCGGTAATCCCTCCTGCTGCGGCAATATGGTTCTCCTTGATCAGAACTCCGTCGTACAGCCCGGTGCGGTGATTGATGCCACCTCCGACCCGCACGGCATACTTTTCCAACTGTCGCAATCCCGGTGTGGTTTTGCGGGTGTCTACGATTCGGGCCTTAGTGCCGGCGACCGCTTCGACAAAGCTGGTAGTAAGCGTCGCGATGCCGCACATTCTCTGAAGCAGGTTGAGCGCTACCCGTTCACCCATCAATAGCTGTGCGGCTTCTCCATGGACCTTTGCCAATATGGTTCCAGGTGTTGCCTTCCCGCCATCGCTCAAGCATTCCTTGAAACGTATTTTGGGGTCAAGGATGTTGAATACCCGGGCGGCGGTAGCCAGTCCGGCCACCACCAGATTTTCCTTCGCAATCAGCCGCGCCGAGGCGGGGCGAAGTCCAGGAACCACCGCGAGGGTAGTGATGTCGCCGGTATGAATATCTTCCAGGAGAGCCTGTTCAATCAGGCGGTCGATCATTATCATTTTGGTCACCAAGGCTTGAGAGTGTGATGATCTATATCACAGCGTATGAAGCGTATCAACCGCTATGAAGAACGATTATCGACGACATAACGGCTGACGCTTGAATATTTGGCAAGTTTTTTCAGTTCGGAAGCAACCTCCGAAACTTTTGCAGTGTGCTGAAGTTTGGACATATTCATCGGCACCACGCCGATAGCTACTGAAAGGAGAGGTATGTTTTCATTTTCGCCCTTGCGGTTTGTGCCGCAGTAGTAGCCGCGCTGTTTCGTCTCGTCATCAAACAGATCCAGTACGATTATGTCAAAGTGGTTAATGATGGTTCGACACACTGATTCAGCACGATCCAGCGGTACAATACAAACGAAATCGTCGCCGCCTATATGACCGCAGAATCCCCCGCCGGAGTCGCGGACAGCATTGAATATGATTCGGGCGGTCATGCGGATTACTTCATCGCCGTGCGCAAAGCCAAAGGCATCGTTGTACGGCTTGAAATGACTTATATCGATATAGCAGACCGCCGTTGATGTGCCGATAGCGGCCTCGATAGCTTTTTGAATGGAGGTGTTGCCGGGGAGTCTGGTCATGGGGTTGTTGTCAAAGATGCGCTTAATACGGGAGAGAGCAAGAGATATTCTGCTGAATAGCTCGTTAAAATCAAGCGGCAATCCAATAAAATCGTCAAGTGGGCAACGCTCCCAGTCGAAGGTATGACTTTTAGCCATATTGAACAGGCCGATGATCGGAATTGCGCTGAAAAAGCTGTCACTCCTGAGAGTAGAAACAATATCGAGACCACTATCAGTGTCTGCGGAAAGATCAACAATCAGCAAATCGGGCGGGTCTGCATAAAAAACCCCCAAAGCGGTGTCTATACAGCCCATTGTAGAGGTCTGGCAACCCTTGTTATACAGGCGGAGTTGAACGTGTGAGGCCAAATGTGGATCGGACGAGAGAATTGTAATCCTGGCCGGCAGCATCAATCACTCATCATTTCAAGGCTGAAGTTCTGGACTTCAACCAGCTTATCTTCAATTTCCTCGACGAGTTCGGCCAGCAATTGTTCATTCAGCTTGAGCGTATCCCAGGCGATTTTCTGAATCGGCGGCACAAAGCGGTCGCCGCTACTGCCAAAGCCGCTGGCACAGATAAGTATGTCAGCCATATGAACCACAGCCGTTTTAATGCGATGATTTACCGACGTGGCAACATCATGGTGAAAGGCAATCGGTTCGCTCAGTTTGTCAGGCAGAAACCAACTCTTGGAGAGCCAGCCTCCGACCTCCGCATGGTCGGTGTCGATGGTTTCACGCTCGGCTTCCATGGTATAGAGATGGCGTTCGCTGGCAAGTTTCACGATGTCTTTTTCAGCTTCAGGGCATTTAAGTGAGATGATTACCTTGCCGATGTCATGTAAAAGACCGGCAGTTGCGATCTCCTCGCACTCGGGCAGACTCAGTTTACGGGCAATCAGGTTGGCCGCTACGCCGACAGCCAGGGAATGCTCCCACAAACCGACGCTGTCTTTCTCCATGATCGCAAAAATCGACGATGAAAGCGCCAGGCTCTTGACTACATTTACCCCTAACAGAATCATTGCGTTAGAGATGGTGGAAACTCTATAGAAGCCATACGACGGGGAATTTGCCAAACGGAGAATGCGAGCGGAGAGCACCTGATCGGACGAAACAATTTTTGCCATCTCCTGAACCGACGATTTGTCATTATCGGAGAGAGAGTTCAGTTTGTGAATGACGTTTGGCAGTGTTGGCAACGTCTTGGTGTCCATTATGACTTTTTTCAGATCACTCCGCTTGTCTGCCACTGTTGCCTCCAAACGATTTGGTCAGGTACGCTCTATAGATATCATACAGCATGGCATTCAGCGGTTCCTGGCGGGTTTTGCTGAAGCGGCCATCCAGCTTGCGCAAAAGATCTTCAAATGAACTCTCCCCCTCCTCCCAGACAGGGTGTCCTTCAACATAGACGGTCTTGACATCCATGCTGTCAAAGCGCGCAATCAGAGCATCAGTCAATACTGTGCCTTTACCGCAAAGCGGCATCCCGACAGGAGCATCGCCGCGAAAAACGTCACGAGCCATAGTCATTCCAGCTTTGGCGTGCATTAAAGGTATTTTTTGCATAGCTTTTCCAGATTCAAATTAAATGGCTCACGGTATTCAAAAATAGTACTTAATGTGTGGGGATAAGTCAATTGATTACCAAATTATGTTTGGCTTGTTCCATGTAAAGAGAGCGGGCATTCATCCGCTTGCGGGCAAGCTGAAGAAATGTATTTTGTTTGCAAAAGCAAATTTATCTATTTGCCAGATTAACTGCTTGACAAGTGCATTTCAAGGGGATTATTGTTTTTCATTTTTAATAAAAGTTAAGTCGAATGTCTCGATAAATTTCTCTTGTTTTTTAGTATAATTAAAAAAGGAGGCAGGAAATGGCTAAATTTAAAGATTCGCTGGAATATCATTCAAGTGGCAGAAAAGGCAAAATAGAGGTTATTTCCACTAAACCGTGCCAGACAGCAGCCGACCTGTCGCTGGCCTACTCTCCCGGCGTTGCCGAACCCTGCCTGGCAATTCAGAAGAATCCGGAAGATGCCTACAAGTATACCGCCAAGGGAAACCTGATAGCGGTTGTATCGAACGGCACGGCCGTCCTCGGCCTCGGCAACCTGGGCGCCCTGGCCGGCAAACCGGTCATGGAGGGTAAGGGTATTCTCTTCAAGCGTTTTGCCGATATCGACGTTTTCGACATCGAACTCGACACCGAGGATCCGG
>CAIYDX010000387.1 GCA_903925005.1 uncultured Geobacteraceae bacterium | reverse complement strand
GGGCAGATTGAGTCAGACAACCTGAGAGTGGACTGAGATTCTTCTGTGTCCTTCAGTGTCGGGAATTAGAGTTATGAAACTGTTTGACAAGGACAATTAAGGCAATGTTTTTCCTCTTATTAGTCGTTACTGCGCTTATTAGCTTTTCAAAATCAAGGTCAACATTCGGATAAGTATTAAAAATCCATCTACTGTGAGATGTTCCCTTTCCTATCGCAGGAAATAATGCAATAACCGGTATACTTTCTTGCTCCACGACTACACGTAGCTCATGGTTTATTGTATTGAATCCGAGAATTATGACACTTACTTTATCTTCCTTAACTAGCTTAGCAGACAGTTGTTCCTGATTTTTCACCAGCCCTGCGGTATCGTAAATTACAAGTTCTAGTTTATGCCCGGCAATCCCTCCTTCAATATTTGATTGTTTCACCAGTAGTTCAAGTGTGTTCTTTGCCACAATCCCTGAAGGAGCGGTTACCCCGGTTAAAGGCAATAGCCCACCAATTTTGATCACATCACCTGCTACAGAATATTCACACTCACTACACATCAGCAAGATACCAAAGAAAAGCGATAAGATCGTTTTCATTTAATTACCTCTACTAGAAACGGCACTTGTTCTTATTGGAGCATCTACGCCTTGCAGATGAATTTCGCTATCATACATAACAATAAACATCTTCTTAGCGTCAATAATAACTAGGGTTTTTCTCAATTTTTCAGACTTATACCGCCCAACGGCATTTGTCTTGTCATCTGATGATGCAATTCCATAATCCGCAACTTTATACTTTTCCTGTGAATCAATTACAAACTGCAAAGTGTCTGAATTAACTGACATATCTGCATTGACCGGTTCAGATGCCCGGAAAGTTTTGTATTTGGGATTATAGTCTCCTGGTGTCCCAGCCAAGCGGATTAAATCTCCACCTATATACACCGTGTTGTTTGCTATACATACGGTGGAAAGAATAAACCCCATCGGCATATTGGTAAGGGCACTGCCGACTGCTGACCCAGTACAAAACTCACCTACAGTCTGGCATCCACAGCAACATAGTATAATTCCACAGAACGCAAGCAGGTTGGGCAATCTCATAATCCGCCTCCAATGATTTATTATTATAACAAATTATAATCTTATTCAGACTTCCATTATCCGTTGCCTAAGCTCTTTCCCAGTTTTAAAAAACGGTACCTTCTTAGACTTTACCGTAATTATTTCCCCGGTTTTCGGGTTCCGACCAGGCCTGCCTTCGTATTCACGATTAACGAAGCTTCCAAATCCACGGATCTCAATGCGGTCATCAGCAATCAACGTTTCAGACATATAGCTGAATATTTCGTGAACTATTTGTTCTGCAATATGTTGTTTAAGTCCCTTTTCTACTGCAAGTTTATCTGTCAAATCAGATCTCGTCATGCGTCTCCTCCTCATTTTTATATTTGACACGTTCAGGCATTAACCGGCTCGTAAACCCAACCATAATCCTATCGGCACAAAAATAAGTGCCGCTAGATTTCCCAGCAGTACTATTGCCGCGACCTTGTCCGGTTCCTGCTTGTACTTCTCTGCGACCATGAAGCAGAATACAGCAGGTGGCAATGCGGCAAACAGATACATCTGCGTCCTCTGAAGGGCAGTCAATACCAGCATTCCATCCAGTAGCCAGGCGATAGCCAAACCTGCCACTGGACAAACAACGGCTCCGACAAGACCGATATGCCAGCATTTTAAACTGACATCAACCATGCGGACGCCGAGCGAGAATAGCATGATTGGGATACATGCTTCACCCAGCATCTTCAA
This sequence comes from uncultured Geobacteraceae bacterium, assembly GCA_903925005.1. GTDB lineage: Bacteria > Desulfobacterota > Desulfuromonadia > Geobacterales > Pseudopelobacteraceae > JACRCG01. The sequence goes on along the minus strand of CAIYDX010000387.1, from coordinate 2,745 downwards.
TGCCTGAATCAGCGGAACCGGCAGAGATATTCGAACAAATGAAAAGAAAATGCCGATGATCATTGCAACCATCATTGGACTGGCCAATAGCTTGAGTATCGATGTATGCACACCATTGTGACCGGTTTCGACAATTTTGATGCCAACGGAAAAATAGACCAAGCTGGCCGCCATAAAAAGCGCGACAGCGGACGGCAAGCCAGTTATGCCAAATGCAAGCACCGCCAGCGGCAATCCCATGTTACCGCAATTATTGTACATCATTGGCGGCACAAAGCTGCGCGCATCGTATCCAAGCAGGCGCGCGATCGGCCAGGCCACCAAACCTGAACCGAGCGATATTGCCATCCCTGCCAGGATCAAGGTTCCATTGCTAGCAAGATCAAAGTCTTTTCCGGCCATGGCAGTAAAAACAAGCAACGGACAAAGTACGTCCATGCTGACACGATTGATTGAAGTCATGTCCGTTTTTACTGTTTTACCGCGTAGACGGGCATAAGCGTACCCAGTAGCCACTATAATAAACACTGGCAGGATGATACTGATTATCCGTTCACTAACTGCCATGGTGGAATCCTTTCTGAATTAACTTCATGCAAGCAACTCTTCGACACGTACCCCGCCTCTCATGTCGCTCTCGTTCATGAAGCTATGCACTAGGCCACGCTTCCTGGCTTTTCGTGGTTCTGATTTGTATCGATAAGTCTCTGAAGCAATTCATCCTGTGCCTGAAGATGTTTCTGAATTTCAAGTGCTTCATGCAAAATGGCCTCAGCATCCTTGTATGTGTCATCAGCTCTTACATCCGCAGCTGCACCTTCAACTTTCTGGCCTACCATGATAATGGACAACAGGACCAATTGCAGAAAGGTCTGTGCAATCCAGGATATTAATGCGCTAGTACCAGTATGAATGGCATCAGGCAGGCTGATTAATGCTATGAGGGCAAAAACATAGGCGCACCACATTGTACCCACGCTCCTGGTGATCCTTTCCCCCAGAAATGTGTTAAATCTGGATATCGGGCCTTCACTAGGAGCCTTGAATCTTCGGACTGGCTGCTTTCGAAGCTTAATGTGGGGATGTGGATCTTGCTCGTAGATTTTCATGGCCGCTCCTTGAGATTTAAAGATCACAGAAATTATCAGGGTCCTAACGCTGTAGACAATGACCTGACGCTTTTTTCGGTCAGGCCGAGCGGCTTGGTGCGGCACTATTGCGTTGTGGATTACACAATATCACCAATGCTATACCACCAAGAATGGCCAAGGATGCAAACACGAAACGCACGGTTAGTGACTCTCCAAGAAAAATGATGCTACCCAGTGCCGCGATGACTGGAACGCTAAGTTGGACGGTTGCAGCGGTGGCTACCTTCAACGTTGGCAACACAGAATACCAGATGGCATAGCCCAATCCGGAAGCTACTGCCCCCGAAACAATGGCGTACCAAACGCCATCTATTTCCAGGTTAACGTTTGAATGGAGCAACACGCTAAGTAGTATTGTGAAGAGCATCGCACGCAAGAAATTCCCGGCCGTAACGGCAAAGGCCAGGACAGATTGGCAGCATGAGCTCGTGACAGGGTATCGGTAACGGTTGTTTTGCCAACTCCACAACTGGCGGCAATGGTTTGTCTGCTCTGGTTGCATGACCAGGCCAGACGGAGTATCTCTCTTATTTTTCGCATGGTAACTCTTTCCTGTGGCATCACTTCCTCCTCAAATAGAATGAGAGGAATGATACCCGTTGAGTTACCTCGCGACTACATCACAAACAACCGGTCGGCATCACCGGAATCGCGGTCGGCTTGCCATCGGAATGCCGGTCGGCATCAATTCGGAACAGTGGTCGGCATCACGCCGGAATCGCGGTCGGCATGGGCCGGAATACGCATTTAATCCTCTGCTCCGACTCTTTGTAGGGCTGATTTGCGAACGTATGCCGACGGCTTTTCGCCGACCAGAGCCGCATGCTCTGTAATTGTTGTCAACTCAGCAGCGGTCAGAGCCACCTTCATGATAATTGAGCGTGGGTTCTCTTTGCGGGTGCCAAGTGGTTTGCCACGGGGTCGTTTTGGTTTGGTTATGTCGGTCATATTATATATTCCATTCGCAAAACTATGGCCTAAATATAAATAAAGTCAAGTATTAATATTGGGACTAAATATATTGAGTATCCCAGCACAAATAGGGGTGAACACAATAATATCACCTCTTAGTAGAAGTTTAGATTCGTCTAGATTGAGCTTTATAAGCTTCACTTAATCTCTCCGGGTAAATTCCTCGAAGCTTGCTTCGTTGAGAGCAAATCATTACTGCTGTGATACCTCGCAGCTTGCTGCGGGGTTGTTCATTATGATATTGAATCAGTAGTGTCCCAACGTTTAGTTGAATAAAAACAGTTGGTTATTATTATCGTCTGTTTCTCTTCTGTAATCCGAATCTGTAAGTGCCTGCAATAATGGCATTCGTTCGAAAATGGTTACGCTCAGTACCTGTAAAATTGTGTAAAGACTGGCCTCGATTTTCAGTCGCTTCTTAATTATGGCCACGAGCACGTAAACCGACACGGCAATCCAGATCTGGGCTTTGACTGCGTTCTCTGATGTGCCGTAGCAGGTCTGGATTCGCAGATTTTGCTTGATCCATCGAAAGAACAACTCTACCTGCCAGCGACATCGGTACAGTTCGGCAATAGTCATAGCCGGCAGTGTGAAGTTGTTGGTCAGGAACACCAAAGTT
>CAIYDX010000386.1 GCA_903925005.1 uncultured Geobacteraceae bacterium | reverse complement strand
TTCATTCAGTATATTCTTGAAATAATCCAGCTTTTCCTGTTCCATAACGGACTCCCTATTTCAAATAAACTATAAGATTCTAGTGAGAATGAAGCAACAAGTCCAGAAAAAAATGGTCGGGTAAATCCTGGGTTGCCACGTGCATTTTACAAAACTATTACATTCGTTATGGCTGATGCCTTGCTATACTTTCTGGGTACAAATTATATGCAGGGGGGACTATGACGGAGCCACTAAAAATTGGAAAGCATGTGGTTCGCTATCCGCTTATCCAGGGCGGCATGGGCGTGCGAATATCGGCAGGTCGGTTGGCTGGTCATGTTGCAAAATGCGGTGGCGTAGGATTGGTCGCGGCGGCCGGCATAGCCCTCAATAGCGGTCTCTATAATGGCAAGAACTTTTTTCAGGCCGAAGCGGAGGCCTTCAAGGCCGAGTTGCGCAAGGCATACGAAATTGCTCCGGACGGAGTCATCGGCGTAAATGTCATGGTGGCACTCTCGGATTTTGAGCCGCTTGTCAAGGCTGCCATCGAGGGGGGCGCCAAAGTGATTGTCTGCGGAGCCGGGCTGCCGATGGGGCTGCCGGAATTGACGGCCAGCCATCCCGATGTCGCACTGGTGCCGATCGTTTCCTCGCTCAGGGCTGCCCAGCTTATTGCCCGCAAGTGGCGTAAATCCTACCAACGATTGCCGGATGCGGTAGTAGTGGAAGATCCTGATACCGCTGGCGGGCATCTGGGCGAAAAGATGGAAAACATCGGTACGGGCGAGTATGACCAGTATGCAACGGTACGCGAAATTAAAGAGTTTTTTCGCGATGAGTATGGTGTTGCCGTACCGGTTATTGCCGCCGGCGGCGTTTGGGACCGGGCAGATTTTGAGCATGCCCTGGCGGAAGGTGCCGACGGAGTTCAAATGGCCAGCCGGTTTGTCTGTACCGTCGAATGTGATGCCAGTGACGAGTTCAAGCAGCGCTATATTGAGTGTGCAAAAGAGGACATCGGTCTGATCATGAGCCCTGCCGGACTTCCGGGGCGGGCCATTCTGAACAATCAGGAGAAGATTCGTCAGTATGATCTTGACAAACACACTCCCTGCCGCATGGGGTGCCTGAAAAAATGCTCTTACAAGGAGTCGGGCGAACGGTTCTGTATAGTAACCGCCCTGGATCGTGCCCAGCGTGGCGATGTTGAAACCGGCCTGGTTTTTTGCGGGACAAATGCCTGGAAAGCTGACCGGATCACGACCGTCCAGGCTATTTTTGACGAGCTTTTCGGAAGTGCCACTGAAAAATAACAGTCGTATTTATTTTGGGAATTGGTTGTTCAATTAAGTATGTATAGTGTCTGTCGTTGAATTTTCTGCTTGACTTGTTAAGTTCTTGTATCTATATTCCATAACTCTTTAAAAATTAGAAGCGGATGGAGATGGCATATGTACGCAGTGATAAAAACAGGTGGAAAGCAGTACAAGGTTGTCGAAGGGGAATTTCTCAAGGTTGAAAAACTTGAGGGCGAAATTGGCGACAGTATAGAGTTCGCCGAAATCCTTATGGTGGGTGGCGAGAAGACTGTTGTGGGCGCACCGCTCGTCGCGGGAGCTTCCGTAACGGCGAAGATTGCCGTACAGGGCAAAGGAAAGAAAGTCCTCGTGTTCAAATCCAAACGTCGTAAAGACTCTCGCAAATTGCGCGGCCATCGTCAGCATCTGACCGTACTTAAGATCGAGAAGATTACAGCTTAATAAACCGCACAATTTATTTTCCCAGGAGATACGGAAATGGCACATAAGAAAGCTGGTGGTAGTTCAAGGAACGGCAGGGATTCAGGCGGACAGCGTCTTGGCTGCAAAAAATTCGGCGGCGAAAGCGTCAAGGCCGGCAACATCATTTATCGTCAACGCGGCTCCCAGATTCACCCAGGTAACAATGTCGGCTGCGGTAAGGATTATACGTTGTTTGCCCTGATTGAAGGCGTGGTAGCTTTTGAACGTCTTGGCAAAGATCGCAAAAAGGTATCGGTTTACCCGAACTAAAGCGCCATCTTGTTATAGTTTAAGCAAAGGCCCGGAAGATTTTCTTCCGGGCCTTTTTATTGTATGTGCTCGGCAGCGAATGCAATAATATTCAATTCATGCCGGTTAACGATGATGGCAGAGGAGTTGCTGTGGAAACTGTTTCAATTACCGTATCCGATGGGTATGAAATATCAGCTCTTCGTCAGGCTGTGGTCAGGCTGCTTGAACCGCTTGGCGGCATATCTGCTTTTATAAACAGCGGAGACCGGGTTTTGCTTAAGCCAAATATGCTGGCTGCTAAAGATCCGGTTATGGCGGTCACCACGCATCCGGCAGTGGTGCGGGTCGTTGCCGCGCTTGTCAAAGAGGCTGGCGGAATTGCATTTATTGGCGACAGCCCAGGTATCGGCGGTTTCTTGCGAGTCGCTGAAAAATGCGGAATTATTGACGCAGCGCGTGAAAGCGGCGCCACTCTGGTTGAATTCAATGAAGCTGTAGAGCTGCAGGGGAGCGGAATGTTTCGCTCTATTCGCCTTGCTCGCGCCTATTTTGAAGCCGATAAAATTATCAACCTTCCCAAGCTGAAAACACATGAAATGATGACGATGACCTGCGCGGTCAAAAATCTGTTCGGGGCTGTTATCGGCACGGAAAAAGCGGGCTGGCATCTCAAAGCGGGCAGTTCGCGGCAGCTGTTTGCCCGACTGCTGCTTGAAATATATCAAATTAAGAAACCGGTTCTAAATATTGTCGATGCCATAGATGCGATGGAGGGAAACGGGCCGGGCAATGGCGATCCGATTAAATTTGGTTTGTTGATAGCCGGGGTAAATCCGGTAGCGGTTGATGTGATAGCGGGTAAGCTGGCTGGAATACCTGCCGATCTGTTACATATCGAACGGGAGGCGGTGAACATGGAACTTCCTGGAGCGTTGATGAAAGATATCGTGCTCCGCGGCACGCCTATCGAGACCATACCTAAAACCTGTTTCAGGTTGCCGGCCGGTATGGACGTCCAATTCGGGCTGCCCCCCTTCGTGGCGAAAATACTGAAAAGTCATTTAACTTCGTATCCCGCTGCTGATCGTAAAAAGTGTGTGCTATGCGGCGTCTGCCTTGATGCCTGTCCTCCAGGGGCAAAACAGCGCGCTGTCGATTGACAATGCGCGCTGTATTCGCTGCTGGTGTTGCCGTGAACTTTGCCCGCATGACGCCATGCGGACCAGTAAAGGATTGTTGTTGCGGTTTCTGACGCTGTTGTCCGGAACAAAAACTGCCTAGGACTCATCCTCTTCGGAGCCAAGCGGAATTTCCCGGTAGGCGCGTTCCTCTTCCACCCGCTTCGTCTGAGCCTGCAGCTTTTCAAGTTCAGACTTGCATTTTACACAGTGGCGGGTAAACGGCATCGCCTTAAGTCTGCCAAGCGGGATGTCTTCATCGCATTCTTCGCAAATGCCATAGTCGCCCTCATCGATGCGCAGCAGTGCTTCGTCGATACTGTGAATCTTTTCGCGCTCTCGATCACCAAGTAATAAACCCAGCTCTCTGTCGCGTTCGGAAGAAGCCTGATCATAGATGTCGCCGCCCGGCTCAATTGCCGCTACAGCTTCAGTCCCGTTCTTGACCGACTTTCTTATCTCTCGGAGAGTGTTCTCCTTCAGCGTTTCAAGTATCGACCTGATTTCCAGCCATTTTTGATCAGTTGTTACAGTTTGTGCGGATTGAGGGGGGATTTGTTCTGTTGCGCTCATCACCGTTGCCGGCTCTTGGGGAGTAACGGCTGCTTCCACTGTTTTTGCACCATGAGACGTCTTTGATGCAGGTGCGGGCGATGCCGATTTAGCCGCTTTAGGCTTGGATTCATTTGTTACTTTGCTTTTTATCGCCATAATGTTGTTATCTCCGCGTACTGGATAGAAGTTGCGTAACCTTGAAAAACGGGGGCAAACTATCACAAAAAACAGAGAGTTTGTCAAGCTCCGTGTGACCAGTGTGATCCTTAAATGAAAAAAGACCACACCGGAAGCCAGGAACGGCTCAACCGGTGTGGTCTACAAACGTAGCAGCAGGTATCAGATGGTTATTTTGCGACTACAAACTCAGCGCGTCTGTTTTTTGCCCAGGCAGCTTCGTCGCTCCCATTGACAGCCGGCTTCTCTTTGCCGTAGCTGATAGTGGAGAGGTTATCGGCTTTGACGCTGAGGGTCGTCAAATACTTCTGGACAGATTTGGCACGACGCTCACCCAATGCAAGGTTGTATTCGGCAGAACCACGCTCATCGCAGTGACCTTCAATCTGGATCTTTGCGTCTGCCATGGATTTAAGAATCGTTTCGGCGTTTTTGGAAAGGGTATCTCTTGCGTCCTGCCGAAGATCCGATTTGTCAAAATCGAAATAAACGGTTTCAAATTTGATTTCAGCGTTCTTTGATGCCGAAGCAGCGTTTGCTCTCGCCATTTTTTCGGGAGCCTCCTGGGCTTCCTTGGCATTTGCCGCCGCTCTTTCCGCCGCCGCTCTATCTGCCGCCGCTTTTTCCGCCGCTGCTCTATCCGCCGCCGCTTTTTCCGCTGCTGCTCTTTCCGCTGCCGCTCTAGCAGCATCGCCATTATCGGCAGCAGGCACTATGGCCTCTTCTTTTTTAACAGCACCGCTGTTTGCGCAGCCGCCGGCAAGCAAGGCTGCCATACTGATGCACGCCAAAAATGTTACCATGTTTTTTTTCATACCAGGCTCCTGTTTTACGATAAAATGAGGCGCAATGCCTTGAAAAGTAAATGCGCTGTAATTATACATAACAGCGTTAGTATTGCAACAGGTAATATCAAAATTTATGTGGCAATTATGTCTTCCCGTATCATCAACGTGTTGACCAGACCGGTTGAAAGTAAATTCCCTTTCCTTGAGAAACTTTTATTTGTCCGGTCCCATCGGCGCGCATGACGTATATTCCGTCGCCGTTGCTTCGCTTCGATACGAAACAGATAAAGCGGCCATCGGCAGACCAGGAGGGATTTTCATTATTGCCGTCGGTGGTGAGCTGAGTGTCCGAAGAGCCGTCCGGGGCTATCGTGAATATGTTGAAGCCCCCTTCAGTCATCCTCGAATATGCAATCTTGTCCCCTTTTGGAGACCAACGAGGATTGACGTTGTAGTTGCCGGATGTTGTCAGCCGTCTGGCGTCGCCGCCATCGGCATTCATTATAAATATCTGAGGTTTCCCCAGGCGATCGGATACGAATGCGATCCGATTGCCATCGGGCGACCAGGCGGGGTAGAGGTCAAGGGCCGGATTTATGGTCAAACGCACCGGATGGCTGCCATCTTTATTCAGGGTATATATCTCGGCATCTCCATCCTTGCTGAGTGCGAGGGCAATTTTATTGCCGTCCGGAGACCAGCTGCCGGTAATATTAAGACCCTTGCGGTTTGAGAGTACGACTTCCGCCGTATTGTATAGTGAACGCCGATACAGATCCGGGTTGCCGCGTTTGTATGATGTAAAGATGATCTCGCGGCCATCTGGAGAAAAATCAGGGTTCATGTTGATTGAGCCGTTTTTGGTCAAGGGGAGCGGATTGTATCCATCCCAATCCATGACATAAATCTCCTTGTTACCAGTTTGATTTGAAACATAGGCAATCTTGGTGGTGAAAGCGCCCTTGTCGCCGGTAAGGGCAAGTAAAATCTCATCGGCAAACATGTGACTGAAACGGCGCAGATCCTTGGCGACGCCCAGATATCGTTTCGCTGTGATCAGTTTTCTATTAACGACATCGAAAAGGCGGAACTCGATAGTCAACCGTTCGTTTTTGAGGGTATATTCGCTCCGGACCAGCAGATCGAAACCGGCATTCAACCAGGGCATATAATCGACATCAATCAGCAATAAATCTTTGGCAACCGGTTGCTGGGCTCGGCTTTCCGCTTTGACTACGCCGGATATATTCATGTCGTAATTGATTATGTCTGAAACCAGTTTGGCTGATTCCATATTAGCCGGTCCGTCAACTGTATGCGGAGAGTCGACGGCCAGCTTCAGCTGACGATTGCCTGGCGCAGTAATTTCAATGTAGTCGGATTGTGCTGACAGGACAACCGGCATAGTAATCATAAATAGAATAAACAGTGGAATTTTCATAATGTTTCCTTGTGCTTATCGTGATATACCGTTAGATTTGCGGGGGGTGACAAATACAAAGCCTTTTTCAAAAACGGTGCGGTTCGGAGGCGCTCTAAAATTCTTGCTGGCCAGATCGATTGCCCGTTTGACCGCCAGCTCGAATGTCGCATCACCACTGCTTCGTTCGATCTTTACTCGCAATAATTTGCCGTCTGCCGCGATTGTAAGCCACACCTCCACTACCGGCTTTTTGGTTGTATAGCTGCTAGTTGATACCAACGCATCATCAATCCGTGATTTTATGAAATCTTCGTAACGACTGCCGGCCTCGGTGCCGCCAGCCTCCGGTGCTCCGGCTTTAGAGCTGCCACTTATTTTTTTCTTATTACTCAATCTTTTCATCTCATCTTCGTACCGCTGTGCTTCTGCTTTTCCCTCCAGTTTTGCCATCCGCTCGGCAAATGCCGACTCGGTTTCGACCGCTTGCGAGGAAGCGGTCCGCTTGTCCGTTTTAGCTTTAGGAGCATTTTTGGGTGAGGGGGTAGGGATTGTCATCGGTGGTACCGGCGCAGGAGGCGACACCGCAACCGGTTCGCCCTGTTTTTGAGCGATATCATCGGAACGGGGGTCGGCTGTCGGCAGATTGATCACGTCTACATAATACGTTTCTTGAATAGAAATCTGATGTGAAGATAGCAGACCATACCACGCCAGCAACAAAAAAACCGCCAGATGAATGACGGCTGAAAATAGAAAACTGACACTCATGCCGGTGTCAATTCTTGACGCGCGGGAACTCATTATTTAGCTGCCGGTTCCGTTACCATGCCAAGACGCTCGATACCGGCCCCCTTAATGTCAGCCATGGTTTTTACTACCTCACCATACGGCACCCCGGCATCGGCCTTTAAAAGCACCTCTTTTTTTGCACGGGTGGCAAACATAGTTGAGAGCCGTTTACGCAACTCTCCCGGCAGTATTTCATCCTTGTCGATAAAAACTTTCCCGCTTTTGTCGACAGAGACGACTACCGACTCTTCGGTCGGAGTCATGGCCTTGGTATCGGCCTTCGGAAGGTTGACCTGTACCCCCTGCTGCATCATCGGTGCGGTAACCATGAATATAACCAGCAGAACAAGCATGACATCCACCAGCGGCGTGACATTTATCTCAGCCATTACGGCGCGATTATTGTTCTGTCCTCCCATGGCCATAAGTTATTTCCCCGCGATATTGCGCTGCACGATATTGAGAAATTCAGAGGAAAAACTGTCCATCTCATTTATCAGAACGCGGATTTTGTGCTGGAAATGATTGTAGGCCATAACAGCCGGAATGGCTGCTACCAGGCCGATGGCGGTGGCAATCAGCGCTTCGGCGATACCCGGCGCGACAACGGCCAGTGAAGCGGAGCCGGTCTTGCCGATCCCTTCGAAGGCCGTCATTATCCCCCAAACGGTGCCGAACAAACCGATAAATGGGGAAGTGGAGCCGGTCGTGGCGAGGAACGTCAAATATTTTTCAAGCCGGGTTATCTCAGAATTTGTCGCTCGCCTCAGAGCACGTGAGACGTTCTCAACACCTCCCAGATCGGTGCTGATAACATTTCCGGTGCTCTTGCCGTCGCTCTCGATGACTTTCTTCAGCTCGCTGAACCCCTCGTTGAACAAGACAGTCAGAGGAGAGTTGGCAAAACGATCAACCTGAGAAGCTATGGCGTCAAAGCGTTTTGACTTCCAGAAAAAGTCCATGAAACGTTCCGATTCGCTCTTTGCGCGTTGAACCTGAAAAAATTTGAACAGGATGATGGCCCAGGAGACGACCGAGAATGAAAGCAGTAGTAACAGGACGAGTTTAACAATGATGCCGGCGCCGAGAATTATGGCCACGGATGATACCTCCGCATAGGTTAGAAATCAAAAAAACGTAGTACTTTCACACGGTCAAGTCAAGACAAAACGGAAAAACGTTTAGTTTCTTTATTGTTCAGCCAGATGCGCTACAACATGGTCAAGAATTGCCCCGGCAAGTTGATCTTTGGTCATAAGCCCACAATCACAGCTGCTGCCGTCTTTGAAGAACAGCACCGCCCGGTTGGTGTCAACATTGAAACCGGCATCGGTTTGACTGACGTCGTTAGCAACGATCATATCCAGATTCTTTTCATGCAGCTTCTTAGCGGCGTTTTCAATCAGTGCGTCGGTTTCGGCGGCAAATCCAACCAGAAACGGTCGCGGATTCAGTCCACTGACCATTTTACCCAGCTCGCACAGAATGTCGGGATTTTTGACGAGTTCCATCTTTGTGGAGTCGGTACTTTTTTTGATCTTTGTACTGTTTCTTGTCAGCGGCCGATAGTCGGCAACCGCCGCGGCCTTGATAACCACATCGCACTCCGCCACATGCGCCATGACTTCGCTCCGCATCTCAACGGCGCTTGTAATCGTAATAAACTGTACTCCAGCAGGTGCTGCCAATGCGGTCGGCCCACTGATTAACAGAACCTGGGCGCCCCGCAGTCGTGCAGCTCGAGCCAGTGCATAGCCCATTTTGCCGGAAGAGTGATTGCTGATATAACGGACCGGATCAATCTCTTCACGAGTCGGCCCGGCGGTGATCATAATCGTTTGCCCTGACAAATCCTTTTCTGTTAACGCCATAACGGCGCTTTCGAAGATAGTTTCCGGTGCAGCCAACTTTCCTTGACCTTCCCAACCACATGCCAGGGAACCGCAAACCGGGGCCTCAAAAAGGTATCCCAAACGGCGCAGTTTTTCTTCGTTTTCCTGATAGATCGGATTTGTGTACATATTGACGTTCATGGCCGGAGCGAACAGCAGCGGCGCTTTGGTGGCCATAACCGTTGTGGTGAGAATATCATCGGCAATTCCGTAAGCAATCTTACCTATAACGTTGGCCGTGGCCGGAGCGACAATGAACAGGTCCGCTCGGTCAGCCAGGGAAATGTGACCAATTTCCCGTTCAGCAATGAGATTAAACAGCTCGGTATGGACCGGGTTGGATGACAGAGTTTGAAAGGTGAGCGGGGTAATGAACTCCAGGGCGGCACGAGTCATAATAACATGAACATCAGCACCAGCCTTGGTCAAGAGCCGCAACAGTTCAACCGCTTTGTAGGCGGCGATGCCTCCGCAGACTCCCAGGATTATGGTTTTGTCTTCTAGCATGGTCAGGCCAGTCTCAGAAATATGGATTACATTTTTTTTCATGCCCGATGGTTGTATGAGGGCCATGTCCCGGATAGGCAATAACATCATCCGGCAGCGTAAAAAGCTTGGTGCGGATTGATTCCAGCAACTGTTCGTGCGATCCTCCAGGCAGGTCCGTACGGCCTATTGAGTCGGCAAAGAGTGTGTCGCCGGTAATCACTTTCCGAGCTTCTTCAAAATAGAGACAGCAACCCCCCAAGGTGTGACCAGGCGTATAAAGTACTTTCAAACGGCATGTGCCAAAGAAAATATCCATGCCGTCAGTCAGGTAAGCATCGGCTTCCGGCGAATTCTCACCTTGCAAACCGTATTTACGGGCAACCTCGGCGGACCTGCTCAACATGGGTGCATCAGCTTGATGGATCAGAAGCCGGGCGCCAAAGGCAGCCATTGCCTGACGATTACCCCCCAGGTGGTCAAAATGGCCGTGCGTATTAATAATCGTATGGATTTTCAGTCCCTGACGTTCTACCAGATCGACAATCAGCTCTACATCGCCCCCCGGATCTACAACAATTCCCTCACGGCTCTCATCGCAAGCGACGATATAACAGTTGACTGACAATGGACCTACAGCAAGTGATTCAAATATCATATATTAGTTCTCTCTCGCAATAACTGTAATCTGGTTGTTCTAAGACAGCTCTGTTTGTTGACATCCGCGACGGACATGCTACACTGACCAAGCAATACTAACAATCAAAAACGGGGAACAGTGATGAAAACAGCGGCAGTAGAAACGGAATATTGTATCAGTTGCGGTCTCTGTATTTCAATATGCCCGGCGGTTTTCAGATTTGACAGCTTGGGCAAATCCGAATGTTACGATTCCGCCGGAGCCCCTGAAACTGAAATCCAGAGTGCGATTGACGGTTGTCCTGTTCAGTGTATTCACTGGATATAAATAAAATATAAGGAGTTACGCATTATGGAACGTTGGATCTGTACTATCTGTCAGTATGTGTACGACCCCGCAGTTGGCGATCCGGATCGTGGCATTGCGCCGGGAACATCATTCGAGGCGTTGCCTGACGACTGGTGCTGTCCGCTCTGCGGCGCGGGCAAGGATGTTTTTGAAAAAGAATAACCGGAACGGGGCGGGCTAATAAGTCCGCCCTTTCTTTTTATGTTGGCTCCGTATTGTCGTTATTAATCAGGTTGATTATGCCAAATCCGGTAGAATCGTAATGATTGCACCAAAAAGTTCGTTCATATCTGTACGGGTCATGTCGCCCATGTGAGCAATGCGGAAGGTCTCACCTTTAATTTTGCCATACCCGTCGTCAAATGCGAAACCGGCCTCGTCCAGATTCTTTTTTAGAGATGCAAGATCAATTCCCCGACTGTTGCGGCTGCAGGTCAATGTCTGCGAACGGTACTCCTCTGCCGGAAATGAATTGAAACCGCGGTCCATCAACCAACCACGCACATAAACGGCAAGATCATTGTGACGTGCCCAGCGGTTCTCCAGACCTTCCGCAAACATTTTCTTCAGTTGACAATCAAGCGCAAAGATCAGAGAGATACAGGGGGTCGAAGGTGTGTTGTTTTTGACATCGTTTGCAGCGAATTCGCAAAAATCAAAATAATAACCGCGCCCCTCCATTCCGGCTGCCCGCTTGAGCGCCTTCTCGCTGGCCGTGAAGACAGCCAGGCCTGGCGGCAGAGCAAATGCCTTCTGCACTCCGAAAATACAGCTGTCGATGCCAAGTTCATCAACAGGGATCTTGAGAGCGCTCATTGAAGAGACCGTATCAACGATAAACATGACCTCCGGAAATTTGCGCATGACTTCTGCGATCTCCGGTAGAGGCGACATGACTCCCGTGGAGGTCTCATTGTGGATCAAGGTCATGCTGTCGTATTTACCGGTTGCAAGAGTTCTTTCAACCGCCTCGGCGGTAACCGGAGTTCCCCAGTCAAAGCGAATTGCGTCAGCCTCTTTGCCGCAGCGCAATGTGACGTCGTGCCATTTGTCGGAAAAGGCGCCGTTGCAGAAATTGGCGCAGCGTTTTCCGACAAGATTGCGAATTGCCCCCTCCATAACTCCGAAAGCGCTCGAAGTTGCCAGGAAAACCGGGCCTTCCGTAAACAACACGCTTTTAAGTCCGGTAGTAACCCGACCATGAAGTTCGGCATATTCCTTCATGCGGTGGCCGATCATCGGAGTTGCCATTGCCGAGAGGATGTCGGGATGTACCTCTATAGGGCCGGGTATGAACAGTTTTTTGTGCATCGCATAACTCCGAATTTACTAATGAGCAAAGGATTCCATACAGGCTGTAAGGCTAGCAAACAGGGGTGCTAAAGTCAAGATAGTGACGAGCAGTAAAAGAGTGCAGGGCGACAGAAAAAATCTGTCGCCCTGCAGTGAACGAATAACGCCAAGATTTTTCGATTCTCTTTGTTGACCTGCCGAAATGACAACGCTGGGCGCGATGTCTCAGTGGGTCGATTCTTCCTTAAGAAAGGCGGGCATCACCTTGTTTATGAAGAAAAAGAGTACGAATGGAGTTGCGATAACCGTAAGAGCGCCGAACAGCCCCTCCTTGAATGTTTCAAGGTTGTGCGGAATGATCGGCAGATGGTAATCCATGAAGCCGGCGAAACTGAGCGAAAATGCCTGACCACCGATTACGACATTGTAACGCATCATGAAGACGCCGAACAATACCAGGCAGGTAGCTATGGTCGTACGTTTAACCGTACGTCCCGGCAGAGACATCATCAGGAAAGGAAGCACATTACCGATGCCGTACTGCATAACGAAAATCTTATAGAAGTCGCGCTCCATGATGACTTCGCGCAGGATATCCCACGATTTAACTTGGGTGTACCCGCGGAATATCAGGTCAAGAATTTCCAGGGTCAAAGCGGCAATCATAAAGTAGAGCAGATAATTGGAAGCCAGCATGACTTCCATATGCTTGGCCCCTTCAAGCTCCTCGACGGTTGGTGCGCTGGGGTCATTGGCCCAACGGGCCATTTTCCGCTTGGCCATGAACTTACGGAACTCTTGCACAACCACGTAACAGAGAATGCAGAGTGCAACACCGGAAACTACCGCCGAACAGATAAAGATAACCGGCATCAGCGGTGTCATCCATAGAGCATTGGCCTTGACCGAACCAAAGATAAATCCGGCGTAACCGTGAAGGAAACAGGCTACCGGGATACCGATGCCAGCCATCATTTTGCAGGCTTTGTGGTCCTTTTCAATGGCTTCGTGGCTAATGTCCCATGCGCCGAGGGTAAGAGCGGAAAAAAGCAGCTTGCGGAAGTTGTCAACAAAAGTGCGGTCTTTCTTGGCCTTCAGAGCCAAAGCTGTTTCTACGAAATACTTGCGGTAGACCAGCCAGAGCTCGGTCGCCACAATGCAGCCGTAGGTACTGAAGACGAAACCGAAGGCGGCGATCGCCGAGGTAAAATGCGGGGTCATCATTACATGTATGCCGCGCAAGGGTTGTTGCAGATGCATCATTAAAGGCATCATGGCAACAGGGAGCAGGGCAAAAGAGAATACCAGCGAAAATCTGGCGATCTCCTTCAGTTTCTCGACTCCAAAAACATGGTAAAGGGACGAGAGGACAAATGCCCCTGCAACCAACCCGGTCATGAATGGATACATGACGATCTGGATTGACCAATAGATATATTCGTTGGGCAATGTGAAAAGCTCTTTAATGGTCCAGGCTTCTCCATGCACTTCCATAGCGTGTTGAGCGATTTGTCCAACCATGACTAACGCACCTCCTGTGCCAGGCCGATATAGAAGGCCTGGGGCTTGGTTCCAAATTCGTCCTTTAGTACCCCAACTCGCTCATTCATGATGATCTGGGTGATCGGGTCATCTTTATCATGAATATTCCCCATCTTACGGGCACCGAATGGGCAGGCATTGACACAAGCCGAGTCCAACCCTTTGCTGAGCCGGTGATAGCAGAAAGTACATTTGTCGGCAACATGCTCTACCGGGTGGAAGAAGCGTGCTGCGTATGGGCAGGCCATTATGCAATATCCGCAACCGATACACCACTTCCGGTCAACCAGAACTACGCCATCATCCGTCTTGTAGGTTGCGCCTACCGGGCAAACCTGTGTACAGGCGGGAGATGAACAGTGATTGCAAAGCTTTGGTACAAAGAACGCCTTGCCGACGTTTTTCGGATCGATCTCTTTGAATTCTCCCCGGCCAAGATCAATACGGGATTCAGTGAAGCCGTTTAGCGCTGCTTTGGGGCTGTCAACATAGCGCCTGTCATCTTTCGTGTAAACGTATCGTTCCACCCAGGTACGGGAAACATTAGCATCAAAAGGGATATCATTTTCGGTCTTGCAGGCTTTAACGCAGAAACCGCACCCTACGCACTTGTTGGTATCAACCAGGAACGCCCATTGGATATCGGGATTAGCTGCAAATACTTTTTTAGGATCGATAAGTGTCAGGGCAGAAGCCGGCACATAGGCACCGGCGACGACCATAATGCATTTTTTTAGAAATTCTCGCCTCTCCATTATTTCATTCCCTCCAAACTCGGATTATGCGGATTATGACATTTTACGCATTCGATGCCGGTATTGTGAGTTTTGGGGTCTATGCCGGGAATTCGATGCCGTTCGCTTGTTGTGTAAGGGAGGTTCGTATGGCAGCGCAGGCATAGCTCACGCCTGCGGTCGACATTCAGTTTTTCAGGATTATCAGGATGGTCCATTGCTGGTCCGTGACAATCTTCGCAGGGGATTATGCCATGAAGTTTTTCAGTTCTGACCTTGACGATGGCTCCATGACACGAACTGCAGTATTCATGCATTTTCTCGCGGCCGGAAGTCCCGTATTTTGCAGGTTGATTCTTCCACTCCATTTCGTTGGATTTCCGGTGGAAGGAGTACATAAATCCACGCTTACCGGAACCGAAGTCGTTAGGTACATAGAAAAAACGAAATACCAGTACTGCTACGACTAATGCAATAACCACGTACAGTGGCCGCCAGACATGACTTTTCACTATCTCTCCTTTGTAACGTATGATCTGTATTTAAAAAACTGGTCAGATACGTAGGTTTCCCTGTTAATGGCAGACACATAGAAAACAGCCTGGAGGGATAGCATACCATCCAGGCTGTGTCAATAGGATAATCTCGTAAGCCGTTTTTTACTATATTGCCCGTTAAGGTCCGGCAATACAGGCCCTTTTATCCTGCATGTTCGTAGTCATCGGCGCTTTCCGGTTCCGACATTTCTTCCGGTTCCTGTTGCACCAAAAACAACTGGTCACCGATATATGAACTCACTCCGTCATCGGCAACGTGGAAATCGCCGTTTAATATCGGAATTGCCACGCGCAGCAGCATGGTAAAGACAAAGAGGCCGGTGGACCAGATGCCCATGGCAAGCAGCAGTTCGATCCCGCTTGGTGAATATTCATAAATCTCATGGAGAACATCGGGGATAAAACCGGGAATTACCAGGCCCATTCCTTTTTCGATGTAGACTCCGGTGAACACCAGCATGCAGCCGATTATCAGGGTCACGTTGTTCTTGCGTGTTTCAGGCACCAGGAAAATAAAAAATGCGGTGGCGTTGAAAATCATTGCTGTCCAGATCCAGGGTACCAGCGCGGAATGGCCATGCAGTCCTTGGAAAAGATAGCGCACCGAGTCCAGATGTACCGTTGCCGTGTAATATTCCTTGAATAATTCGGCTCCAAGCAGGAGAAGGTTAATAAACATTGCATAAGCGATCAGTTCGGCAACCTTCTGGATGGCTTTGTCCTCAATTTTGAATTTGGTGTATTTTCGCACCAGAAAGAAAATTATGATCATAAAGGCTGGGCCTGAGCAGAAGGCGGATGCAAGAAAGCGAGGCACCAGGATTGAAGAATTCCAGAAGGGCCTGGCGCCGAGGCCGTTGTAGAGAAATGCGGTAACAGTGTGAATAGAGATAGCGGACGGAATCGATAACAGCAGCAACGGTGTTGTGAAGCTTTTGTTCGGAGTACGCTTGTAGTACAGATTGTAAAGAATGTAGACCGCAATAGTCAGATTCAGTGCCAGATAGGTGTTAAGCACTACCACGTCCCAGGCCAGAAGCGACTGGGGAAAGTTGAGCAGACCGATCTTGGGAATCAGGTGCCAGAAACGCTCGGGGTGACCGATATCTACAGTAACGAAGAGCAGGCACATGACAATAGCCGATATCGCCAGCAGCTCCCCGAGTACAGCGATCTCCTTGATCGGTTTCCAGTGGTAAACGTATGCGGGGATCACCAGCAGTACAGCGGCAGCCGCAACCCCGACCAGGAAAGTGAAGTTGGAGATATAAAACCCCCAGGAAACCTGATCCCGCATATTGGTGACTATTAGGCCTTCATTCAGCTGCCGGGCATAAGCTATGGCTCCGATGGCCATCAGTCCCAGCAGGAAAAAAACCCAGCAGTAATAGGCCTTGCTCCCTTTGGAAACCAGTACCAGCGTGCCTTTAAAAAAGTGCCAGATGTTTTTCATTGTTGCTCCCTGATTGTGAATTAGGTTGCGTAGAAATAGTAGAACTTCGGTTGCGTGTTCAGGTCTTCCTTAAATATGAATACCCGTTTATTCTCAATCAGATAGCGAATTTCGCTTTCCGGGTCAAGGAGGTTGCCGAATTTACGGGCTCCGACCGGACAGGCTTCCTCGCAGGCGGGGTAACGGCCCGGCTGTTCACGCGTTCGCTGAATGCAGAAGGTGCATTTTTCCACGACACCTTTTGGGCGCGGCCGGTTGCCTAGATAGTGGGTGTTGGGATTTATCTCTTCGGATGGGACTGACGGCTTGGCCCAGTTGAAATGCCGGGCTCCGTAGGGGCAGGCCGCCATGCAGTAGCGGCAGCCGATACACCAGTTGTAATCGACGACTACGATCCCGTCATTTTCTTTCCATGTGGCCTGAACCGGGCATACCTTGGTGCAGGGGGGTTTCTCGCACTGCTGGCACTGGACCGGCATGTAGAAATGTCCCTTTTCAGGAACGGTTGCCGGATTATAGTAGTGCTCAGCTTGTGACAAATCTACGCCCTTTTCCTTATTCAGCTGCATGACACGGATCCAGTGAATTTGCGGAGAACGCGACTGGTTGTTCTCCTTGACGCAGCCATAGACGCAGCGGCGACAGCCGATACAGCGGGACAGATCGAGGCCGTAACCGTATTTGACGCCTTCTATCGGCGGTGTTGTCTTGACGGTGATCTGTTTACCGTACTGTTTGCTGTAATCCTTTTCAAGGCGGGCAATTACACCCTTGAGTTCATCCTTGGAAAGTTCACGAAAATGTTTTTGAAAAAATGCCTCCCATACAGAAGCCGACGCATCTTTGCCAGGCAGGGCAATGAGGCCGATGCCCGCCGCCAGGCCTTTCAGCATTTTGCGGCGAGACTTATGCTGGACGTGATCATCACATTTTTTTATATCTGACATTAATCATGCTCCCTGGTATACGAAATATTTGCTCTGATTCAGTGGCCGGCTTTTCCCGGCCGATCCGGTGCGGGAAGCGGCTTCAGCGCCTTAAACTTCGGGTCGTGCGGGTTGTGACAGTGGACGCAGAGCAGATACTGTTTGTCGCCGTTCCAGTTGCCGGTCCGTTTGCCGTGAACGCCTACTTTCCAGTCACGGAACTTGTCGCCATGACATTGTCCGCACAGTCGGTACGACTCGGTAAAATCAATCAAATCGCCGGATACCAGTCGTAATTTGTCCCGGTTGAGCAGGTTGTGGCAGTCCGTACACCAGCGTTGTCCTTCAGCATGATGAAGCACTATCTCGGTGTGGTACTCGGTCAGAACCCTGCGTTGCGGATTTGGTTTCATGTAGTTGTGGCACTGGCTGCAGGGGAAGATCCCCTCGGAAAAAGGGGGGCGTGGCACCTCAAAGACTTTTTCCTTCGGCAGATTCTTAATGTCGTATGAAGGTTGCTGCTCCGCCGCAGATCTCTCCGTTACGACCAGCCTCCCCGAGCGGTCAAATTCCTTTACCCTCTCAGCATACGCCAATCCCGCAGACAGGCAAGCAGCCGACATCAGGGTGAATATGACCAATTTGGAACGAGCAAAAAGCGGCATTTTCATTTCAACCTCATATCGTAGTTTGATAGGTAATTTTGCACGAATACATACTCAGCTGAAAAAATCATGATCAATTAATTACGGTGAGGCTGACTTAGGGCCCCGGATCATTAAAACATCTGTTCGTTCAATTTGTCATTTTCCTTACCGTATTGATAAGAAAAACCGTGCAATTTGTCAATACAAAAATCAATTTCAAAATACAGTTTTGTCTGTGCCAAATTATGATTTAATATTTGCGCAATGTGATCATAGACGCGCCAACAGCTTGCTCTTGTTCCAGAATGTTTTTCACGAACATCGGTTGATTCTTATTGCAAAATGACTTGAGTAGGGTGTATTTTATCTCGAAAATCGTATACAGGATAAAAACAAATCTAAATAAATGGTATAAAAGGAGGAGACAATATGAACTGTTTTAAAACAAGTATTGTTATGATCGGTGTGTTTTTTGCGGGGTCCGCTTTCGCAATACAGCCGGGTAAAACCGTATCGTGGAACACACCAATGGGTAAAGTCGTCTTTGATGGCAAAAATCATGCTGATGCGAAAGTTGGTTGCTTGGAATGTCATTCCAAGATATTCCAAATGAAAAAAGGTTCAACTAAAATGAAAATGGCCGATATCAATTCCGGAAAATTTTGCGGTAAATGTCATAACGGCAAAAGGGCGTTTGCGGCCAACGACAAGGATAATTGTGAAATTTGTCACAAGAAAAAGTAAGCTCTCCAAACTGCTGCGCATTTAGCACTCTAATAAAATGTGCCTCTTTCTGTATTATATGGTCAACAAATCAAAAGATTGTTTCCTCGGGGCAACGCAACTGTGTTGCCCTTATTTTCATTTTCAAGTATCTGGGCAGCAATGTCATTGATGCAGAATCCGGTTAGATTTCTCAGTTGTAATCCTTGCTTGTGATGCACTTCTAACGAATAACGACATGCCTATAGATGTTATTACAATTTGCAATTGACGATTTCCACGTCGGTATGTATAGTTGCGCGGTTGTATACGGTATACTTTTTAAACAGAGGAGTCGGGGCAATGCGAAAAACAGTGGTACTTTTATCCCTTGTACTTATAGTTCTGACTGCGGCTGTCTCTGGGGCGGCTGAGTACAAGGATATCACCTTTACCTTCAAAAACGCCGGGCCGGTTGTTTTCAGCCATGAGTTCCATCTGGGCAAATACAACAACAACTGCAAAATGTGCCATAACGCTATCTATAATCTGCGAGAGCGTCGTCACTACTCGATGGCGGAAATGGAAAAAACGCGTTCCTGCGGTGCCTGCCATTCAGGAGTGAAGGCCTTCAGCGTATCGAACGGGAAAGAATGTGTTCGTTGTCACAAAGGGGCTCCCAAGGACGTTGCGTATCAGGTAAAAGGTCTTGGTACTACTGTGTTCAGTCATTCAAAGCATATCGCGAAAAATAACGGCAACTGCAAAGGGTGTCACGACGGTACGATTAAGCCCAGAGAATCCGGCGTTACCATGGCGCAGATGGAAAAGGGTAAAAAGTGCGGCGCCTGTCATAACGGCAAACGGAGCTTCGCTGTAACAGCAAACTGTGATCGTTGCCACAAGGGCCTAAAACCAAAAGAGATTACTTTCGCCCTTAAAAACATTGCCCCGGCAATCTTCAGCCACGAATTTCATCTTCAGGCATATAAATGTGCCGACTGTCACACAAAAGTGTTCCCCTACCGGACAGTCGTAGGTAAAGCAACCATGGATGACATGTCCAAGGGGAAATCGTGCGGCACCTGCCACAACGGAAATGACGCATTTTCGGCTGCCGGTGATTGCGGAAAATGTCACAAAGGCTTTAAGCCCGGCATTATCAAATTCAAAACCGATGGAGGAGAGGCGGCATTCAGCCATGAATTTCATCTGCAAAACTACAAATGTGCCGATTGTCATACAAAAATATTTCCATATAAGGCCGGTGCCCTGAATGCCCTCATGGGCGACATGGAGTCGGGTAAATCATGCGGAGCGTGCCACAACAAAGGGAAAGATGCCTTCTCGGTGAAAGATGATTGTGGCAAGTGTCACAAAATGTAGGCTTATCACGGAACATATGGTTATATAACCAAGTTGGTTAGTTTATAAGGGGTGGCGGACATAGTCTGCCACCCCTTATGTTATCGTGTTTGTATCTGCTTGGATAACTGGCACTTTTCTTGCGTATGATGAAACCGTATACAAGATACTTTATTGGTAATTGTTATTTGATTGGAATCGCACTGCTTAACCAGCTTGCGTATAAAACCACAAAAGGGAGGCGCGAACATGAAGAAGATGATCGTAGCAGTACTGGCCGTTACCGTCTTTGTCGGATCGGCATTTGCCGCCGACGTAATCGAGATGAAAAAAGGAGTTTCATTCAAGCACAAGGCACATGTCGAGTCCCTGAAGGATTGTAAAAAGTGTCATGATAAAGCAGAGGGTGGAAAGATTGAGGGCTTCGGCAAAGACTTCGCACATAAAAAATGTAAAGAATGCCACAACGAAATGAAGAAAGGCCCCACAGGCTGTAAAAACTGCCACACCAAATAGCGATTCTCTCCGGATCTCGTACGATCTGAAATTTAGCACTTAATGTAATTTAATATCCGTTCGCCCTGTTCTGTGGAAGGGGAATAATATTTTGCAAGTATTTCACATTACAGATGGATTCAGATAAAAACAGGTGACGGACATAGTCCGTCACCTGTTTTTATCTGAACAGTTGTGCTTTACCGTGTAGTTGGCATCATATAAAAAAGCATTCCAAAATTGCACTGGGCAGGATTTGCCAGAATATAATTTGCCGGGAGGATTGAGAAATGTACCTTCGTATTGTCGTGGTGTTGTTTCTGCTTTCATTGACGTCAGTACCTGCTCATGCCGAGCAGGGAATGGCTATTGACCCGGCCACCTGTCTGGGGTGCCATGGTGACAAAATATCCGTGCAGGCTTTTGCCAACTCGGTTCATGGCAAGAATGCCTGCACGAGTTGCCACATCGATATAACAAACCTTCTAAAGCATATGAAAAAGGAGATCAAGGTACAGAAGGTCCAGTGCGAGCGGTGCCATAAAAAGCAGAATTCCGAGCACTATGCAAGTGTGCATGCTGAAAAGGGGGTGACATGCGCCCAGTGCCACACTGACATCCATACCCATAATTACTGGAAAAACGACAAGCGCATCGCGGTAGCCAAATGCGTACAGTGCCATGACAGGGAGGCTGTCTATCGGAAGTCGATCCACGGCAAGGCGGTTGCGGCCGGCAACAAGGATTCTGCGGCCTGCCATGACTGCCATAATCTCCATGCTATCGAAAAACTTGGCGGAGCAAAGGATCACAAGAATCGCGAATTCCATACTAAAGTCTGTATGAAGTGCCACAGCGACCAGAAGATGATGGCGAGGAACAAGGTCACCAATGTCGCGGTCAAATCATACATGGAGAGCTACCACGGTAAAAATTACCGTCTCGGCTTCCCTGACAAAGTAGCCGGTTGCGCCGATTGCCATACCGCTCACTCGGTATTGCCGAAATCAGATCCGCAATCAAGCGTTAATCCGGCGAATATGGTTAAGCAGTGTGCCGCGTGTCATCCCAAGGCGACGCCGGTTTTTGCCAAGTTTTATGCCCATGGCGAGATGACGAATCGGGAAAAATATCCGATCCTGTTCTATACGTTTGTTGCCATGACCGGGCTGCTGCTTTCAACGTTTGCCGTTTTTTGGATTCACTCACTGTTGTGGATGTTCCGTGGCTTTGTTGATAACCGGGAAAAAGCCGACAAACTGGCCGCGGGTGTGCCGCACCATGTTATTCCCGATGCCCACAAACAGTATCGTCGTTTCAACAGGCTGCACATTTCCCTGCATGTTCTGGTCATTACCAGCTTCCTGGGACTGGCCTTGACCGGACTGCCGCTCAAGTTCAGTGATCAGCAATGGGCGCATTTCATGATGCAGTTCTACGGTGGGGCCGCTGCTGCCGGATATATTCACCGAGTCTGTGCCGTGATTACCTTTATTTATTTCAGTGCCGCACTGGTAATGAGCTTCCACTTTCTCTTCATCAGACGGGATATTCCTGGTAACCCGATCCAGCGGCTGTTCGGCCCGGATTCACTCTGCTTTAATCTGCGTGACATCAGGGATGTAACCGGCATGGTAAGATGGTTTTTCTTCAAGGGGCCGAAACCGACGTTCGAGCGTTGGACCTACTGGGAAAAATTTGACTTTGTTGCGGTATTCTGGGGGATGTTCGCCATCGGCGGGTCCGGCCTGATGCTCTGGTTCCCTGAATTTTTCGGGCTGTTTCTTCCCGGCTGGGCCTTCAACGTGGCCACCATTATCCACTCCGATGAGGCGCTTCTGGCTACCGGCTTCATCTTCTCGGTTCATTTCTTCAACACTCACGGCCGACCGGAGAAGTTCCCGATGGACTTCATCATCTTCAATGGTCAGATCGGCAAGGAGGAGATGTTGGAAGAGCGTGGCGACCAGTGGAAACGCTATGAAGAGGCCGGAATTACCGAGCAGTTTGCCTGCCGGAGCACAAGCGGAGTTCTCCGGGACTTCCTGTTCAAGGGTTTCGGATTTACCGCGGTCTTGATCGGGCTTGGGCTGATGGTGCTGATGCTGCTTGCTTTCCTGAGTGGCGGCGGACACTGAAATATACGGCAGATAGCCGGCCAATGAAAACAGTATAACCTTGAATCGGGTAGGAGAGGGGCATTGCTCGCCCTCCTACCCGATCCGACTCTTTTTAATCAAACGATATTACAGCTTAGTTTGAAGCAGGTAGTTTAATTAAGGCTAAAACGCATTAAACGCTGCTTAATTATATAATAACAAAGTTTTATAAATCAAATAATTCCTTTGTATATTTACGTTATTCAGGTGTAAAATCCCGCCCCGTATAAATTATCAAATACTTTGCCAAATAAGGTGCTCTCCATGATCAAGTCAAGCCTGACCCGCAAGATTATCCTCATCATTGCCGTCACACTTTCCGCTGGCTTTGCCGGACTTGGTATTCTCACAATATATCTTGAATTCACAGCCACCATTGATCTTCAGAGGAAGAATGCCCGCCAGCTGGCTTCTACAGTCACTCACGATATTCTGAATCAGATGACCAAGGGCGATATGAAGGACTTTGAAGGATACGTTGCCGAAATAAAGGCCAAGGGAGGGGTTTCCGGAATCCGGCTTTTTGACGCCGACGGCAAGGAACGGGGAAGTGGGGCGGTAAGCGAAGAGATGCGTGCGGCGGTTGTTTCCGGTTCGGCTAAGGAGTTATCGACCGGCAAAGAGGGAAGACGCGTTCTCAATCTGGCCGTTCCCCTGTTGAATGAAGAGCGTTGTCGAGGATGCCACAAGAGCGATGCTAAATTTCTGGGTGGTATCATTCTTACGACCTCCCTTGAAGAGGGGTTTGCCACAGCCCTGCGGCTGACGCTGGTCATGTCGGCGGCTGGTGTGCTCTTCTTTTTCGCTATCTTGGGGGCTTTGTACGTTTTTTTCAATCGCACTGTGGTTCAGCAGATTACAGAACTTTATCGTCAGCTGGGCGATCTTGCCGGGAGCGAAGGGGATTTGACGAAGGAAGTTCAGGTTCGTACGACCTGTGAAATTGGTCGGCTTGGAGGCGAAGTAAACAACTTGACCGAAAAAATGCGCACAACTTTTATTGATCTGTACAAACAAACCAGTCTGATCGGAACAGACGTCTGCGAATTGGCTGCCGGTACGAGCCGGACGGTTCAGATGACACAGGATCAGAAGGACCAGGCGTTTACAGTTGCCGCGTCTACCGCCGAGCTGGCACAGACAATTCATGAAGTGAACGATAATACTCACCGGGCGGCACAGCTATCAAGCGCTGTTGACGGCGCCGCCAACAGCGGTATGACCGTTGTTGAAGAAACCTGGAATTGCATGCAGCAGATCAACAGCAGTGTGAACGGCACGCTGGTGATCATTCGCGAACTGGAGTCCGCTTCGACGCATATCGGAGAAATGGTTGTTCTTATTGAAGATATTGCCGATCAGACCAACCTGTTGGCTCTTAATGCTTCCATAGAGGCGGCCAGGGCCGGTGATGCGGGTAAAGGGTTTGCGGTGGTGGCAAGCGAAGTCAAGGGGCTGGCGGAAAAAACAACCGCTTCGACTCGCGAGATAAAACGCGTCGTTGCCAATATCCAGAAAACCAGCCACAGCGCTGCCGACATGATCAGCGCTGAAAGCGTTCTCGTCCAGACCGGTCTGGCAAAGGCCGGGGAAGCTCGCAATAGCCTGGAAAACATCAAAAACCACGCCAACGAATCGCGAGTTATGATTGAGCAGATTGCTACCGCTTCCGAGGAACAGAATGCCACGACAGCTCATATTTCTGAGATGATTCATCTGGTCTCTCACAGCGCGGAAGAGACGAATGTGATGATGCAACGGGTTAGTGAGGGCTTTGCGAGATTTTCCGATGTTGTTGAGCAGATTTACGGAACAGTCGGGAAGTTTTCGGTCGGTAACTACCATGATACGGTAAAAACCCACATACGCGAGATGGAAACGGAAGTTTTGAAAGTGATTGAAAAGGCTCTGGGTGATCGCACCATCACGCTTGAAAATTTATTCGACAGAAACTATGTGCCAATCCCCAATACCACTCCACAAAAATATACGTCCAAATTCGATGCATTTTTTGACAAGATGATTTCGCCGATTCAGGAAACTATTGTCAATCGTGACAGCAAGGTGCTGTTTGCCATCTGCGTGGACAACAACGGCTATCTCCCCTGTCATAATCTCCGTTTCACCAAGCCATTGACAGGTGATCCTGAAGTTGACAAAAACGGCAACCGCACCAAGCGGATGTTCAATGACCGTACCGGTATCCGTTGCGCCCGCAATACGGAAGGTTTCCTGCTGCAAACCTATAGTCGCGACACCGGTGAAATCCTGAATGACATGTCAAAGCCGCTGGTTATCAACGGCAGGCATTGGGGCGCTATTCGGATCGGGTATCTTGTCCCTAAATAGCGACCATCTCTGTTGATGGCCATTGCCGTTCGAATTTTATTTACCTGCAATCACCAACGTCTGGAATGCTTCCCTCTTTTTTTCTGCTCTTTTCTGAACTCCCAGGGGGGCTGCGGGTTGGACTCTCTCCAGAGCCCGGCATGACGTGAACGGGCTCTGGTTTCACTGGTGATATATTCCGATTCGTAAGCACCATGCAGATACTGGCGATATGCCCACGCCATCCCCTCCGCCACCATCTCGCGATTGATATCTCTCCCCTCGTAGCGGATAACCGCCACGGATCGCTTGTATTGATCGATGTCCATTATCTCTGCGGTAACGCGTCGTCCCATGATCTTGTACATCAACGTCCGCTTTGATATTTCACCGAACGGCTGTCCAGGCTTGTCGGGCTTTTTTGTTTCGGGAGCATCGATGCCATACAGCCTCACCTTGAGCCGGCTCTCCTCACGTGTGGTCAACAGCACGGTATCGCCGTCGTAGACCGCCTTTACCATCCCCTCTACCGTTCTTCCGGCATAGGCTGTACCGGTCAGCAGCAGGATCTGAAGAAAAATGACGAGATATGTTCTCATTTAGATAAGCTCCGCTGCATAATTGAATTCGGTTGTGCCGGCAAGTTCCCGCCCCGATTTAAAAGCGGCCATGATTTCTCCCCATCTTTCGCGAGGCTCCTCGCTCAGATCGATTACAAACGATCTGCACCCCTTTTGCCGTAATTCGCTATGCCGCGCCGTCAATGAGAATTGGAGCGTGGAGCTTATCGTCTGCAGGCCGTCATGGCTGGTAACACGGTAGGTTTCTCCACGGTCTGAACGGAGCGGTGTATTGGCATGTACGTCCTTGATACGGATCTTGGTAGTCATAACCGGCAACGGTGAATAGGCCATTATCCGCTGCTCGATGTCAATTCCGACCGTGAGCAACTCAGAAATATTATCTCTGTCATCCTCCAGATAGAGCGTTGCAGCTCCGGCACCAAGCTCACGCCATGCGGAAAGCGCCTGGCTGTTTAGCGAGAAACAGCGGTGCCAGGTCGAAATATGCAGGTCATCAAGTCCGCGGAAAAGTTCAAAGTGAGACAGGTTGGCCGCTTCAAAACGGCGGAAACCGGTTCTGTACAGGGTGCGGAGAGTGTCGCGATATAGTGATATATCACGATCAAAAATTATAAAAGGGAGCTGCCAGATAATGCGCTCTTCCGAATCCCGCATACGCGGAATCGCGGTCGGAATCTGGTGGATGGCCGCTTTTGAGAGCGGCAGTAGCGTGAAATCGGCTCCGTTTTGAAGCGGGAAACGCCACTCCTTCGGCTCGGCCACGACAACCGTCAAAATCTCGTTTGAGGTGGGTTGCCGTGTGGCGGCTTGTACGATCTCCACTTCCCGCAATGCGCCTTTGCGGGCGGAAGTGAGTTGTTCGCGAAAAACAGCCGAAGATGCTTCACGTAACTGTTGGTAAAAACTGCGTCTAAGATCCTTGAACATAGCCGATGGAATCAACACAGCCGGGAAACCTGGCGCCTCAAGTGAATCCAGTCTGAACGGTGTGTCCCCGCATTTTGAAAACTGTCCGAACAGAACCGCCTGCATGTCACCGCTGCGAGCCGGCTCCAGTTTGCCGACCGGGAAGCTGAACTCATGCTGATATCCCTCCGCCGTGGCAGAGATATGGAGCATAGCCGCCCCTCCATCGACGGGGGAGGGAACCAATTCCATTCGCAGGCTGCATGGGCGCTTGTCTCCCTGCCCCCCCTCAAGTCTACGCTGGCAGGCGTTGTCACTCAGGGTATACGCCTCTTTGGACGAAACCTTGTAAATCGAATCGCCGACGGAAAAACTGAAAGGGGTCTCAACCTCCACCAAGCTTCCTGCAGGGGCCTCCATGCTCTTTTTGCGATTAAAAACCAACTCGCGCACTGTCCATGCCTGACCGGCCATGTCGCTTTTGGGCTGCGCTCGCAGACGATCCCCGACATGCAGAGCATCCCTGGTTTCAAAGATCAGGCTCTTCCCTTTGAGGCTTTTGATCTGACCGATAAAGCGCCCGGTACCCCCCTTCTGCCACGGATTGGCGATATCGTCAGGCTGCTGTGAAGCCAGAAAGCCCTTGGTCGGGGTGCGGCCAAAGGAGTACTTGAGAATCCCCTTGGCGGCAGTCAGCGCATCCTTACGCGACTTTTCCGGGGCATCCAGCACGGTGCGGTAGGCTTCGACCACGGTGGCGACATATTCGGCAGATTTCATCCGCCCCTCAATTTTCAGCGATTTCACCCCAGCATTGATCAGATCCGGGACAAGGTCGATTGCCGACAGATCGCTGGTGGAGAAGTAATGACCCTCCTTGCCGCGATGGCTGTATAGTCGTCGGCAGGGCTGAGCGCAACGACCGCGATTACCGCTATGCCCTCCCAAAAGTGAGGAGAAGAAGCATTGTCCGGAGATGGAGAAACAGAGTGCTCCATGGACGAAACATTCGATCTCGACCGGTGTGGCCGCGGCAATGGCGGCAATTTCATCAATCGCCAGCTCGCGCGCCAGCACAGCCCGCTGGAAACCGAGTTCCTGGAGCATCTTGACACCGGGAGTATTGTGGATCGTCATTTGAGTAGAAGCGTGCAGCGGTATGGAGGGGAAGTGATTCCGAATCAGCCGCGCCACCGCCAGATCCTGCAGAATCACACCATCGACCCGCATCCCCGCCAGCGCGGCCAGCGTATCCACCAGCTGTGGCAGTTCCTTCTCCTTCACCAGAGTGTTGAGGGTGATGTAAATCTTCCGGTTCTGGCCGTGGGCATAAGCCAACATCCGTTCCATCTGGGGCAGCGTAAAGTTTTTGGCCCGGGCCCGGGCCGAGAACTCCTGTAATCCTGCATAAACGGCATCGGCCCCCTTTTCGATAGCAGCAAAGAAGGATTCCAGCGAGCCGGCCGGGGCAAGAAGTTCGGGTTTTGTTTGTAGTTTCATAAAAAGCAACCTATCACAGAGACACGGAGACACGGAGTAAATTCAACAGAAGAAAGAAAAACGAGCAGTCAATGCGGAGTAAAAAACGAAAACGCCCCGGTAAAGGGGCGTCTCATATAAATAACTCGGTGCCTCTGTTGGGTATTATTTCTCTAGCAGAATACGCAGCATCCGGCGCAAGGGTTCCGCAGCGCCCCACAGAAGCTGGTCGCCACAGGTGAAGGCCGATACATACTGCGGTCCCATCTTCATCTTGCGGAGGCGGCCGATCGGAACCGTCAGGGTCCCCGATACCGCCGTCGGGGTGAGCCCTGTAAGAGAATCAGCCTTGGTGTTGGGGATCAGCTTGACCCATTGGTTATCATTCTTGATCAGATTCTCGATTTCGGCGATGGGGAGATCCTTGTTCAGCTTGATCGTTAACGCCTGGCTGTGGCAGCGCATCGCGCCGACCCGGACACAGAGGCCATCGACCGGGATCGGAGTTGAAGTGCCAAGGATCTTGTTGGTCTCGGCAAAACCCTTCCACTCTTCACGGCTCTGACCATCCTCAACTTCGCGATCGATCCAGGGGAGCACGCTTCCGGCAAGCGGGAATCCGAACTCTTTGGTCGGCAGGGAGCCGTCACGCAGGGTTGCGGTTACTTTTTTATCGATTTCCAGGATGGCGGAGCCGGGGTTTTTCAGCTCTTCTGCAACGACGCTGTTCAGAACCCCCATCTGAGAGAGCAGTTCACGCATATTGGGAGCACCGGCGCCGCTTGCGGCCTGATAGGTCATGGAGCTGATCCATTCCACCGCTCCGGCGCGGAACAGTCCGCCGAGAGCCATCAGCATCAGACTGACCGTGCAGTTGCCGCCGATAAAATCCTTTTCACCCTTGGCCAGCGCCGCATCAATTACCCCCCGGTTAACCGGATCGAGGATAATGACGGCGTTCTCCTCCATTCTCAGAGTGCTGGCGGCATCGATCCAATAGCCGTTCCACCCCTGCTTGCGCAGTTCCGGGTGAACCGCCTTGGTGTAATCGCCCCCTTGGCAGGTGATGATCACATCCAGTTTTTTGAGTTCTGCGATATCCGAGGCGTCCTTCAGAGTGCCTGCGTTCATCGGTGCCGGTTGTCCGGCCTGAGAAGTAGTGAAAAATACCGGTTCAAAGCCCAGAGAGAAATCATTTTCCTCCTGCATCCGCTGCATAAGAACCGAACCAACCATACCGCGCCATCCGACGATTCCGACTTTCATTGTTTGTATTCCTTTTCCTCTATTAGTATTGTTCTAGAGAGATTGCGCAAAAAGCGCAATCTACAGATTTGCGATGATTGCCGCACCCATTTCTTTTGTATTAACCAGCTTCTCGCCAGCCTTTTTCTGGTAGATATCGGCGGTGCGGTATCCCTGATCAAGTACCTTTGCCACGGCGTTGTCAATGGCATCCGCCGCATCCAGCATGCCGAAGGAGAACTTGAGCATCATCGCGGCCGAAAGAATCTGGGCGATTGGATTGGCAATGCCCTGACCGGCAATATCCGGAGCAGACCCACCCGAAGGTTCGTACATGCCGAAGGTACCCTCTGCCAGCGAGGCGGAGGGGAGCATTCCGAGCGAACCGGTCAGCATGGCGGCCTCATCGGAGAGGATATCGCCAAACATGTTTTCACATAGAATAACATCGAACTGTTTCGGCCACTTGACAAGCTGCATGGCGGCATTGTCAACGTACATATGGGTCAGTTCGACATCCGGGTATTCCTTGGCTATGCCGATAACTACTTCGCGCCAGAGTACCGACGTTGACAGCACATTGGCCTTGTCTATGGAGCAGACCTTTTTGCCGCGTTTTCTGGCGGCTTGAAAAGCGACATGAGTGATCCGTTCGATCTCCGGTACGCTGTACCGCATGGTGTCGACACCGACCCGCTCGCGTCCGACCCCTTCGATACCCTTTGGTTGCGAAAAATAGATGCCGCCGGTCAGTTCGCGGATAACCAGAATATTAAAGCCGCCGCCTATTACCTCTTCCTTGAGCGACGAAGCGCCTGTCAGAGAAGGAAAGATTATTGCGGGGCGCAGGTTTGCATACAGGCCGAATATTTTACGAAGCGGCAGCAGCGCGCCCCGTTCAGGCTGCTCATCCGGCGGCAGAGTTTCCCACTTCGGACCGCCGACCGAGCCGAACAGAATGGCGTCGGAAGCTTTGCAGAGATCAATAGTACTCTGCGGAAGCGCCTTCCCCTCGTTGTCGATGCCGGCTCCACCGACATTGGCCGGAGTGCGCGTAAAGGTTACGCCATATTTCTTTTCAACCGCATCAAGGACATTAAGCGCTTCGGCCATAACCTCAGGGCCGATGCCATCGCCAGACAAAACTGCAATTTTGTACGTCTTACTCATAGTTCCTCCAAAAAATCGCATCAGAATGCTAATTCTATGATAATAATTTTCACCGCACTGTTTTGTCAAACTAAAAGCACAACAAAAAGCAGATGAATCTTGCTCTTTGAATAGTATTTGTATTGATTAACGCACTTCCATCCCGTACAATACGGCAATTTTTGGGTGAAGGGGTTTATTGTGAGCAATCTGCTATTAATCACCGACGTAGCGCGTCTGCAGAAGATTTTTGGCACACTGACCGAAGACAAAAACATTCGTCTCCGTGTCGTAAACAATCTCGAAAAGGGGGGCGAAGAGATTGCTATCGAAAAGCCTGATGTGGTTTTTGTTCAGACCCACTTATCCGGCCTCTCTGCCGATATTTCGCTCATGCACCTGAAAAAGCAGTTAGGACGGAAGCGGTCACGATTTGTACTGCTCGCCTCTCCCGGTCAGACAAACACGGCAATTCTTAAACCATTTCAAGGATGGCTCGATACTTCCGCAGAAGATGGTCAGATGCTGTCCGATCTACACACCCTTCTGTCAACACTTTTGAGCAAGTCAAAGAAAACAGATGAAGCCGACTCACCGGAACCGGTCGCATCGACAGATGTCAAATTGAAACCGGAAAGCTCCGCAGAATCTCCGGATCTTCCCGACTCCAGCCCGGTTTCGGAGACCTTTCAGCCACAACCGGTCATTAGCGAACTGCAATTTCCTGTTATCGCTCCAACCACGCCGGAGCCCTCTTTGGAAGAGCAGGGCGTCACGTATGCGCCTCGCCAGCGCCTATCGGTTTATTCTGAATTCAACAGCTCCTTTGATAATGCGGTCAGCAGCACGCCCGAACCCGCAACTCTCGAAAAGGCGACCCCTTTACATGCTCATGACTGGAATGCCGGGAACATAGACAGCGTTGAAACTAAGCCAACTCGTTCAAAAAGGGGCACATTTCTGCTCTGGCTGGCGCCGGTTGTCATAGTTGTAATTGTCATAACGTATCTGCAGCAGCAAAAAGCTGCATCCAAACCTGCTTCGACCATAGCCAAGGCAACGCCGGCAGCTGTTGTGAAGCCAATCGTATCGGCGCCCCCTGCGAACGTTTCCGTACCTGATCCTGCCAAAATAGCCGTTGTCAAGAGCGTCGCACCTCAGGCAGCGCTTCAGGATCAGGATCGAATGAGTGATAAGGCCGTGCTGACTGCAATTGCCGAGAATCGTGTCAAAAAGAACCCTGCCCCTGCGGCATCTTCCGCTGCTCGACTGACAACTCTTCCTGAATTTATTCCACGCTATGGCTTGGACAAGCAGTTCAGCGCCTCCAACCCTGGTTGGGAACGATACAAAGGGCAGGTTACCGAATTCAAGGTGCTGCGCGAGGCTCAAACAATCAAGGCAATTCAGATTATCGATCGAGGCGGGGAGGGTGTGCCGGAATCATTCAAAAAAGCCGTGCAGCGCCAGGTCGCGAAAAATCCGGATTTTAAAATCGATACCACAGAGAAAAAAGATGGGTACGAAATCCAGCGCGGCCGTATCACGGAAAATATCAAAGTGGTGTATTACCGCGATGAGCATGGCGGAAAGCTGCGGGCCTTCGTGATGACGTGGCAGTAACAGTTTTTATGATTACGTATTGGCGTCGAAGCACCATACCGTAAGCTCCGCCACCGAATGTTGAAACTTCCGCCGGGTCTCGCGGATTACAAACGGCACGTCACGCGGCTCTCCCAGTAGGCGGAAATGCGGCGCCAGCGTCTCCTTCAAGCCATCCAACGACCAGACAGGTTCACCCGCCTCACGGAATCCTCCCAGCCACTCATCCCTTTTCGTGTACTCTTCCAGCCAGGTATATGGCGATGTCAGTACCAGGAGCCCTCCTGGATTCATCCGCTCGTGAATAGTGGTGAGGAATTTGCGCGGCGAGTAGAGCCGGTCGATCAGATTGGCGGCAAGCACGAGATCGTAGCCGCTGATTTTTTCCGGCAGGTTGCAGGCGTCCCCCTGGAAAAATTGCACCCGGTCGCGAATCCTCTCCAGCCCCAGCTCCGCAAGCCCTATTTCATGGAAAGAAACTATATCGCCCTCTTCCGGCAGCGCATAGCGCAGATAACCCTCTTCCTGCATCCGGGCGGCGAGGCGGAAAAAACGGGTGGAAAAGTCCAGGCCGGTCACCTGCGCAAAGCCGCCGAGTGCCAGCTCAAAAGAAGCTCTTCCGAGGGCGCACCCCAAATCAAGAGCGTGCCCTTTGGAGCGCTCCAGCATCAACCCCAGACAAATTTTCGCACATGACACCGGAAAATTGGCTACGTCAAAATGCTCGGGACCGTAATGGGCATCGCAGTACTGAGCCGCCAAGGAGTCGCTTTCGTACTGATAGTCGTGGATCACTGCCGAGGCACCGCTTTCCACATAGCGGAAGCCGGCATGTTGGAAAAAATGCCGTCGGAAGGCGTAGCGGGAGTCCCGAGTGGCCTCGTTGCCGGTCGAAATCCAGGAACCCCCTTTTATCAGGTTGTGACGGGTGTCGAACGTCGGAGTCGAGAAATCGTCATACCAAGGGTGGATGTCAAAGCCGTGGAACGGGTAGATCGGGGTTTCGGTCCACTGCCAGACGTTGCCGAGCACGTCGTAGAAGTCGCCGGTTTTAAACCGGTCGATCGGGCAGGAGGAAGCCCACCATTCCAGGTTGATGTTGCCTGGCGCCTTGTCCCA
Organism: uncultured Geobacteraceae bacterium; assembly: GCA_903925005.1. Lineage (GTDB taxonomy): Bacteria > Desulfobacterota > Desulfuromonadia > Geobacterales > Pseudopelobacteraceae > JACRCG01. Next base: position 13,750 of record CAIYDX010000386.1, on the reverse strand, counting down.
GTGTGGCTGGCCTGGCATGCTGCAGATATCCCGCAGGCGGTTCCATTCGTCCTCGCTCGGCAGGCGGATCGGTGTACCGCTCTGGGCGGACTTCCAGGTGCAGAATGCTTTGGCTTCGAGATAATTGACCTCTGCCGGCCAGTTCCATGGCATGTCGATCTCGCTGGCCATCGTACGCAGTTTCCAGCCATTCCCGGTCTTGATCCAGAACAGAGGATAATCGGCTTGCTTGAACTTGCGCCAGTTCCACCCCTCCTCGCTCCACCACTGCCGGTCACGGTAGCCTTCAGCCTCCACGAACGCCAGAAATTCCCGGTTGGACGTCAGCTGCTGCGCGGCCTTGAACTCCGGCACTTCGGCGGTATGGAGGCCGTACTCGTTATCCCAGCCGTAAAGCGGATGATCCTTAGCTTTGCCGAGGGTAACAGTACCTCCCGACACGTTTAGGAGCCGATTGGCGGGCGGCTCGCCGCTCTCGTGGCAGATTTCCCACATCGGGAGCTGCCGCACCTGATCGAGCGGCAACTGACGGATCAGCACCGAAGAGGTTTCCAGGTGGATGCGCTGGTGTTCGATCCCCATCATGATCCCCCAGAACGGATCTTCCCAACTGATCGGGAGGGAGAGCGGGAGCTGCCGAATCAGTCCGCCCACCAGTTCGCGGACCTTGTCACGATATTCCTTGACCTGGCTACGTGTCGGCCAGTCATAATGAGCTTCATTCAGATCGTCCCAGGACATCTCATCCACTCCCACCGCAAACATCGATTCGAAACGGGGATTTATGCGTGTCTCGATGACCTTTGCGATGGTCAGTTTATTGATATAGAAGGTAGCGGTGTGGCCGAAGTAGAAGATCAGCGGGTGGCGCAGCCGGTCGGCGCGCAGGTAAAAGGTATCGTCATACTTAAGCGTATCGTAGAGTTTCTCGTCGATATCGAAGGTAGCGTGGAAATAGTCAAGGATCTCGGTTCGTTTCTGTTCCGGGTCACCCTGGTTGAGGATGATGGTGCGTGTGTTACGCAGATCCATGATAAGTCTCCTTCAATAGAGTCGTACTGATAAAGTATAACGGATATTCTTTCTAAAACAAAGAGTGCGTATTTAATTTTTGCCTTAGCAGATGACAGACGCCTTTTGAGAGGGTAGTATAAAGAAATTATAAGGAATTTGAATAGACGGGAGATTTCCCCATGAATCAGAGCATACTTGCCGCACTTGCCGAACGCATTCTGGTTATCGACGGCGCCATGGGCACTCAGCTCCAGGCACGCAATTTGACTGCGGAGGATTTTGGCGGCGCCGAGTATGAAGGGTGCAACGAATATCTGGTGTTGACACGTCCCGATGTGATCGAGGATGTCCACCGCGCCTATCTGGCCGCCGGGGCCGACATCGTCGAGTCCAACTCGTTCGGCTCGACCGATATCGTTCTGGCGGAGTATGGTTTGCAGGATCGGGTATTCGAGCTGAACCGCCAGGCCGCCCTGATCGCCCGCCGGGCCTGTGATGAATTCTCCACACCCGATAAGCCGCGCTGGGTGGCCGGCTCCATGGGGCCGACTACCCGGACCATCTCGGTTACTGGTGGGGTGACTTTTACCCAATTGGTGCAGGCTTTCCGGGGGCAGACTCTGGGGCTATTAGCGGGTGGAGTCGATCTGCTGCTGCTCGAAACTGCCCAGGATACCTTGAATCTGAAGGCCGCCGCCGAGGGGATCCGGCTGGCGTTTGCGGAGTACGGTCAGCGGGTGCCGCTGATGATCTCTGGCACGATCGAGCCGACCGGAACCATGCTGGCCGGACAGGGGGTCGAAGCGCTTTACACCAGTCTCGCCCATCTGGAGGATCATCTGGGGCTGATTAGTATCGGCCTGAACTGTGCCACCGGACCGGAATTCATGACCGATCATTTGCGGACGCTGTCGGAGCTGGCCTGCTGCCACGTCTCGGTCTATCCGAACGCCGGTCTGCCGGACGAGAACGGTCATTATGCCGAATCTCCCGACTCTCTGGCCGCCAAACTGTCGCGGTTTGTCGATGAAGGGTGGCTCAATATCGTTGGCGGCTGCTGTGGTACGACGCCGGCCCATATCGCCGCCATCGCCCGCATGATAGCGGGAAAACCGCCGCGCAGGCCTGCAACTACACGCCGCTGCGCGGTGGCAGGAATCGAAGTTCTGGTGATCGAAGATGACGCCAGGCCGGTTCTGGTGGGAGAGCGTACCAACGTGATCGGTTCCCGCAAGTTTAAAAACATGATCGTGGCGGAGCGCTTTGAAGAGGGGGCCGAGATTGCCAGGGATCAGGTCAAGGGGGGCGCTCAGGTCATCGACGTCTGCGTGGCCAACCCGGACCGGGACGAGGCCGCCGATATGGAACGGCTCCTGTATTTTCTGCCGCGCAAGGTGCGGGCGCCGATCATGATCGACTCTACCGATCCGAAGGTCATGGAACTGGCGCTGCAGCGGCTGCAAGGGAAATGCCTGTTTAATTCGATCAACCTGGAAGATGGCGAAGGACGTTTTGCTCTGGTTTCGGAGCTTATTCACCGCTACGGCGGCTCGGTTGTGGTGGGGTGTATCGACGAAGACCCGCAGCATGGCATGGCGGTGACACGTGAACGGAAACTGGCGGTGGCCCGGCGTTCCTACGATCTGTTGGTGCACAAATACGGACTCCACCCTGAAGATCTTATTTTTGATCCGCTCGTCTTTCCGGTCGGGAGCGGCGACGTCAATTATATCGGCTCGGCGGTGGAAACCATTGAAGGGGTGCGGCTGATTACCGAAGCTTTTCCGGAATGCAGCACGATTCTCGGGATCTCGAACGTCTCTTTTGGCCTTCCCCAGGCAGGGCGGGAACTGCTGAACGCGGTATTCATTCATCATTGTGTCAAGGCGGGACTGACCTACGCCATCGTCAACACCGAAAAGCTGGAACGCTATGCCTCTATTCCCGAAGAAGAACTCCGCCTGGCGGATGACCTGATCTTTTGGCGCGGTGACGATCCGGTGGCCGCCTTTGCCGCCGCATTTCGCGACAAGAAACCGGCGTCCCATGCTCCGACAGCTGAATTGCCGCTGGATGAGCGGTTGCCGCTGTACATTGTCGAGGGGATTAAAAACGGCCTGACCGCCGATCTTGATGCTCTGCTGACAAGGGGGGACAAACCGCTGGAGATCATCAACGGACCGCTTATGGCCGGCATGGCCGAAGTAGGGCGCCTGTTCAACGACAACCAGCTGATCGTCGCCGAGGTGCTGCAATCAGCTGAGGCGATGAAAGCTGCCGTGGCTCATCTGGAACCGCACCTTGTAAAGGTCGAAAGCTCCAGCAAAGGGAAAATGCTGCTGGCGACGGTCAAGGGGGATGTTCACGACATCGGCAAAAATCTGGTGGAGATCATTCTTTCCAACAACGGTTTTCAGGTAGTTAATCTCGGGATCAAGGTCGCCCCGGAAGCGTTGATTGAGGCGGCGCGTCGTGAACAACCGGATTTTATCGGTCTTTCAGGACTGTTGGTTAAAAGCGCGCTGCAGATGGCGATAACGGCGGCCGACCTGAAGGCGGCCGGCATCTCTGTCCCTCTGATGGTCGGCGGTGCCGCGCTCTCTCGCAATTTTGCCGACAGTCGCATCGCTCCGCAATATGGCGCGCCGGTGCTGTATGCCAAGGATGCGATGGCAGGTCTGGAGCTGGCCAACCGGCTGTTTGATCCGGCAACTCGGAATATCTTACTTGAAGAGTTGGCAGAGCGCCAACAGGCGGCGGCTGCCGGGAAGCCTACCGGCGGAGCGGCTGCTCCGGCCGTCGCTGCAAGCAGCGCCCGCTCCGAGCTGCAAGATGATGCGCCGATCCTTTCCCTTCCTGATCTTGAGAAACACATCCTGCGCGACATTCCGCTTAATCAGGTTGTGCCGTTTCTGAACCGCCAGATGCTCTATACCAAACATATGGGGTTGATCGGATCGGTCGAAAAACTGTTGGCTGCCGGCGATGAAAAGGCGCTCAAGCTGCACGGAACGGTAGAGGAAATGTTGGCACGGGCCGGTCGCGAGGGGCTGATCAAGCCGCAGGCGCTCTATCGCTTCTATCCGGCTAACAGTGATGGCAATGACTTGATTCTGTTCGACCCGGTCGCTCCGGATAGCGAAGTGATGCGCATAAGTTTTCCGCGCCAGTCGACGGGAGAACGTCTCTGTGTCGCGGATTTTGTCCGGCCGCTTGCCGGCGGCGTGCGGGACAATATGGCGATGTTTGTGGTCAGCTGCGGCCGGGGTGTTCGGGAAAAAGGTGAGGAGATGAAGAGTGCGGGAGATTACCTGAATTCACATCTGCTCCAGGCGCTGGCGCTGGAGTTGGCCGAAGCCACCGCGGAATTCCTGCACAAGCGAATTCGCACATCATGGGGGATTATCGACGATCCGGCACTGGGCATGAAGCAAATATTTAACGCCGAATACCACGGCATCCGCGTCTCTTTCGGCTATCCGGCCTGTCCGGAATTGTCCGATCAGCAGAAGCTGTTCCGGCTGCTGCAGCCGGAGATAATCAGCGTTCAGTTGACCGAAGGGGATATGATGGACCCCGAAGCCAGCGTCTCGGCGCTGGTGTTCCATCATCCGGAGGGGCGGTATTTCGATGTGCTGCGATAATTTTTAAGGGAGCGGATGCTAATGGAGAAAAATTCAGGTTCGCTGGAACGTTGCCATGTTGTTGCAGCAGCCATACTCGTCGCCGGCTTAGGGAGCGCTGTAGCCATTTATCTGACTTCTGCAGAAGCCCCGGTTGACCCCTTTTCCGAGTTTGAAAATTCAAAAAAATATGCCCATGAGATCGAACGGATGGGTGGGAAGGCGGCGCTTGCTGCAAATGCCATTAACAAATGGTTTTCCGGATTATGGCACGGAGAAACACTTGCATACACAGTTGCGGTAATTACGTTAATCATCGCCGCCGTCTATTATTATGTCGCAACCAGCCTGGAAGAAGAAAGACGGATTAAAAGCGAGGAAAGCCACTCTGCGCCATCTAGCGGAGAATGAGACGACGCAGGTGTTGTCTGCCCTTCGTTCAAACCTTGGCCAGAATCTTCAACAGGTGCGGCACCATCTGTTTCTTGCGGGACATGACATTCTTCAGTTCATACAGATGCGGCTCCAGCTGCGGATATTCCATCACATGGGCGATGCGGGTATGCCCCTCCACCAGAAAGAGCGTAGTTTCGGTGGTGATGTCGGTCACCATCAGCCCGGCGATGAAGAGATTGTCACGCCTTTTGACCTCCGCCAATGCTGACAGCAAACCCTCCTTCATACTGTAGAACTCGTCGAAACCTATCACCTCTACCTGCCCCAGGCCAATACTGTATTTCTCATGGGTAAAGAGTTTGAAGTCGGCAGCTACGACCTGATCGGCTGAGCCGTAATTTTTTAGCGAACTGCTGGCGGCAAAAATATCGCGCCCGAAATCAGCGGCAACAAGCCCGGAACGCTCTTCCAGCCAGGCGGCCATCTCGTGATCGGCATCAGTTGTGGTGGGTGATTTGAGGATTACCGTGTCGGAAAGGATGCCGGCCAGCAGCAGCGCGGCAATCTGCCGGTCAGGTTCGACGGCGCTTTCTCGGTAGCGCCGGGCTACCAGGGTGCATGTGCTGCCGACCGGCGATGTGATGAAGGAGATCGGACTATTCGAGTGGCCGTTGCCGAGTTTGTGATGGTCGATGACCTCGGTGATTTCCACCAGTTCGGCTCCCGGCACCGCCTGTCCCAATTCGTTGTGATCCATAAGAATCAGATTGTAGGGGAGGGGGGCCAAAAGGGACGATTTGGTCGCGACACCGGCCAGCGTGCCGTCACCTTCAAGAGCCAGTACGGCTGAAACATTGGCTCCGAGCAGTTTCTGACGCAGGGCGGCAAGCGATTTATCGACGCCGATATCGGCAAATTCCTGTTCGGCAAGGCAGGCAGCCGGCGTGGAGAGCCGTGCCAGCCAGGCGGCCGTGGCGGTGTCGTGGGGTGTCAACAGGACCGTGACCCCCTGTTTTTTAGCCTGTTCGAGCAGATCATCGTCCAAGCGGTGCCCGCCGGTGACCACCAGTACCAGTACCCCGCGTTCGATGGCGGCCAGTTGGATAGTGCGGCGATTGCCGGTCATGATCAGCAGTTTGCGCGGATCATATCCATCGATCCTGCTGCTGAATGATTCCTCCAGCATCGCGCCGATGAACAGGTTCAGGGTGATCGGGGTGTCATCGCCGGTTCCGATTGCAAAGCCAGCGGCTAAAGTCCTGGCCAGGCTCGGCAGGCTGGTCGTAACCTGGCGCAGCTTGTCCTGGCTGGGGAGCAGATAGCTTTCCGACAACCGCAGCAGCGAGAGCATGCCGCACGGTTTGTTGTCGCCATCGATCACTGGCAGCACCCGAACACCGCTTTTGTTGAACAGTTCCAGCGCCTCGTAGGCTGAAGCCTGCCGATCGACCGTCACCGGCTGCCGCTTGAGCGTGTCGCGTACCTTGGGATAAACATCCGCCAGGAACAGCGGGTCACTGATTCCGAGGCGGTCGAGGATATATCGGGTCTGGGGATTGGGTGCTCCGGTCATGGCGGCGACGATACTGCTCTCTCCGAGCCGTTGTTTCAGCGCTGCGTAGCCGATGGCGGAGGCGATGGAGTCTGTGTCCGGGTTCCGGTGGCCGATAACATATGTGGTTTTGATCATGGCGGTCTCACTATGAGTCTCTTTAGTTGTTTTTCCAGTCTCGGCTGCGGGCAGCAGCCTGCTGACTTTCTACCTCTTTGAGTATTTCCATGTAGGTGGCGTATCGTTCCGCCTGGATATGCCCCTGTTCTACCAGTGCAAGTACCGCGCACCCCGGCTCGGAGCGGTGCCGACAGTTGCGGAATTTGCAGGCGACATTTTGATGATCTTCAAAGCCGGGATAGTGTTCGGCCAACTCTTCTACCGTGATATCAACCAGGCCGAAATCGCGGAAGCCGGGGGTGTCCACCAGTTCTCCGCCGCCGGCAAGGGCGTGCAGCGTCGAAACGGTAGTGGTGTGCCGCCCCATGCTCTTGTAGTCACTGACGCTGCCTACTTTAAGATCTATTTCCGGGCAGAGCGCATTTAACAGGGAACTTTTGCCGACCCCGGTCGTGCCGATGAAAGCCCCGCGGTGTCCTTCGCTTAGGAATTCCTCCAATGGGGCGAGGCCGCTCCGCTTTGCAGCGCTGATCGGAAATATCGGCACCGAACCACTATAAAGCCTGGACATCTCGGCCAGCAGTTCCGCGGTGCCATCAAGATCACATTTGTTGACTACCAGAAATGGCTGCAACAGCGCCGAGCGGGCCGCTACAATTGCCCGGTCTATAAATCCGCCCGGTGACTGCGGCGCTACCACGATGCCGAGGACATCAAGATTAGCCGCGACCAGATGGATGCCCCCCCGGGCATCGCGTCGCTGCAGCTCAGTTCTGCGCGGCAGCCGCTTCAGAACTTCGCCGGTGACAACGACGCTGTCTCCTACGACATGTCCGGAGTTGCGCTTGACCCGTACCATTCTGCGCGTGCCGTTATCAAACAGAACCTCAACCGAGATGCCGTGATGGGCTACGATCAGGCCGTTAGGCGTAAAGCTGTTCATATGTTGGTGTCCCGTTTTCTCGAATGAATTATCCTGACGCACGTTTCGGTGTGTCGGCTCAAGCTTGACAGCTGACAATAAATTTAGCATATAAACTCACAATAACCTAGCACAGCCGGGCGAATGAGGTGCATACTATCTGTATAATGGATCAAATGCTTTGTAACAGGACTGCTCAATGACCCAAAATAATCACCCATTTCAGCGGCTTACCCCCAGTTTTGTCATGGATGCTGTGGAAAGTCTGGGGTTTCGATGTGATAGCCGCATATTCGCCCTTAACAGCTATGAGAACCGTGTCTATCAGGTCGGTATCGATGAAGCTCAACCGCTGATTGCCAAATTTTACCGCCCGGATCGCTGGAGCGAACAGCAGATTCTGGAAGAGCACAGTTTCTGTTTTGATCTGGTCGAACATGAACTTCCGATAGTTGCGCCGCTTAAAAGCTCTGATGGCCGGAGCCTTCTGAACTACGACGGGTTTCACTTTGCCTTGTATCCTCGCCAGGGGGGACACGCTCCGGAGTTCGATAATCTCGACAACCTGAAAATTCTGGGCCGGCTGCTGGGGCGGATTCATGGCACCGGTGCTGTAAAGCCGTTTGCGCATCGCCCGACACTGGACCGGCAAAGTTTCGGCACTGCAAGCGTGCAGCTTATTGAAGAGCGTTTCATACCGGATGATTACCGGGCCAGTTATGCCGCTGTAACCGGTCAGTTACTGGAGACTATCGATAGAATCCTGGCTGAGGTCGGCCCGGTGCGCAGCATCCGGACGCACGGCGATTGTCATGCCGGTAATATTCTCTGGCGTGACAACGCTCCCCATTTTGTCGATTTTGATGATGCCCGCATGGCGCCGGCCGTTCAGGATCTCTGGATGATGTTTTCCGGGGAGCGCTCCCGGCAGCTGGCCCAGCTGGATTCGTTACTTGAGGGATACCGGGAGTTCTGTGATTTCGACCCACGGGAGCTGCGCCTGATTGAGCCGCTCAGGACGTTGCGCATGCTGCATTACAGCGCCTGGTTGGCACGGCGCTGGCAGGACCCGCTCTTTCCGCATACCTTTTTCTGGTTTAATACCACCCGGTACTGGGGTGAACATATTCTGGAGCTGCGGGAACAGTTGGGGGCGCTCAGCGAGCCGGCTCTTGAGATATTGTGAGAATAATTTTGAGAGGTGCGTATGGATGGAATAATCACGATGGCTGTGCAGTGGCTTGAAGGGAGTAAAAAGACACCCGGTACCGCAACAACCATAAATACTCATATCGTAGAGACTCTTCTGGCAGAGATCAAACGCATCGAAGCGGTTAATGTCAAAATGACGGAAGAGATACATCGGTTTGAAACGGACAGGGCGAAAGAAATCAGGCTTGCCACCGCTGAAGCGTGCGCCGTTATCTGCGAAACAGCCGACTACGCCGTGAGAAATTACGGCTGTGCCCGTGAAATAAGGAAGAAATTCGGGCTGACCACATAAGTACGGCCATAATTAACCGTCGACTCCTGATGAGTGTGGGATTGTCATATTGACTAATAGCGGCATTAGTGTCAAAAAGGGGTTCAGGATACAATTCATACAACAAAGGAGTTTAGAATGGCCAGAGCATCTGCCCGCCACATTCTGGTGGCAAGCAAGGAAGCGTGTGAAGCGCTGAAAACAAAGATCGAAGCAGGAGAAGATTTTGCAAAATGCGCCCGCGAAAATTCTCAGTGCCCATCCGGCAGGGATGGTGGCAATCTCGGTGAATTCGGACCGGGACAGATGGTAAAAGAGTTTGATACCGTTGTGTTCACCGGTGAAGTCGGAAAAGTTCTCGGGCCGGTACAGACCCAGTTCGGCTACCATTTGATTGAAGTCACCAAGCGCTCTGAATAACGAGAAGGATAACGTATCATGAAGTTACTGGATGGAAAAATATGTGCTGAAAGTCTGGTAGCGGACATATCCAAACGGGTTGCCGGCTATGTCGAATCCGGTCTGCGCAAGCCGCACATGACCGTAATTCTGGTCGGGGAGCATGCTCCCAGCGAAACTTATGTAAAATCGAAGATCAAATCGTGTGAAAATGCCGGTTTTGATAGCGCTCTGCTCCGTTTTCCGGAAAGTATTACCGAGTCCGAACTGCTGGCAGCCATTGCCGAAATCAATGCCGATCCTGTCACTGACGGTCTTATCGTACAGCTTCCGGTGCCCAAGCATATCAAACCGCAAAATATCATCAACGCGATTGATCCGGAAAAGGACATTGACGGTTTTCACCCAACCAATTTTGGCCGTATGACCTTGGGGCAGAAAGCGTTCAGACCGGCTACCGCCTACGGTATCTGCAAGCTGCTTCAATATTATGAAATCCCGGTCAAAGGAAAGCATTGCGTTGTAATCGGCAGATCCAACATCGTCGGCAAGCCGATTTCGATCATGCTTTCCAACGATTTCGATATAGGTAATGCCACGGTCACTCTTGCACACATTGAAACACCGCGGGCGCTCTTGCTTGATGAGACCAGGCGGGCGGATATCATAGTCGTGGCGGTCGGAATTCCCGGATTTGTGACCGAGGATATGGTGAAAGATGGTGTCGTGATGATCGATGTCGGCATCAATCGTCTTGAAAACGGCAAGTTGGTGGGAGATGTTGATTTCGAAAATGTCAGCAGAAAATGTTCGTGGATAACTCCGGTGCCGGGTGGGGTCGGAAAAATGACCGTGGCGGCGCTGATGATCAACACGCTGATGGCGTATCAGAATAATTTCGATTTAGCATAAACTGCACAGATTCCAAGTAGCTAAAAATATAGATGTTTTTATAAAGACACCATCAACAAAAATATTCTGATTCTCCCTGTGGTACTAAAAGTGGTACCAAGAGTGGTACCAAACTTTTCGACCATGTGTGGATTTCCGAATTGTATGACCTTAAATTCTCTGATTATGTTGAACAACCTGTATGATTTTCAGACTATTTGAACGAGCCTCCATTTAGGGGCGATTTTACTCGCCCCCGATCATGTTCAGAATGGATCGTTTTTCGGGTCGGTCGCCAGTCTTGCCTCAGTAAAGTCATTAAAAACCTGATTTTGATCTCCCAATCTTTTTAGGCTCATCAGGAGAATATCCATAACAAGGTGCCCCATCTGATTACTGATTTCATCCAGCTTCTGCTCCAGCATTTCATCTTCGTAGATATTCATTTCGTTTTCCCACCTTCGCTTAGAGTAGTTCAGTTGCGGCCAGTCGGACATTCTCGGCCGTCACTACGGTAGATTCGTTTCTGGCCGCCGCAACGATAGCGCCTCTTGCCAGATGATTTGCTTTCCTGAAGAGTCCTCCGGCACCTTGATGAATTGCAGTTACGGCCGCATCATCGAAGATCATGCGGTTTACGCCGGCAATGGCAAGATGATGACGAAGATACGCATTCATCGTTTCCAGATCACTCCCTTTAAGGTGACTTCTGGCTACAACCCGGTTTGCAAGGGGAAGACAGTTTCTGTAGCGCAGGCTGTCAACTATGTTGAGCTGTCCGGCCAGTATGATCGGAAGGTACGGTTTGGAGTCCTGCTCGAACTGTGTCAGCGTATGCAACTCGGTAAACACCTCCAGACGCAGCAATGACGCCTCATCGATAACCAGAGTGACCTTCATCTTCTTCCCTTGGGTCAAATCAAGTACTTCCTGTTTGATCTTTCTGGTCATGGCCGTTCTGGATGAGCTGGTAAAATCTATAGATAGCTCATTAAGGATTTGCCGATACAATTCCAATATGGAACCCGATGACGCGGTAACATAAATAATCCGGTACTCTGATGGATGCAGGCCGCCGAGTACATAGCGCAGCGACGTTGATTTGCCGCTACCGATCTCGCCGGTGACCAGAGCAATTGCTCCCATACGTATCGTATAATGGATGCGTTCTTCCATAGCACTCAAGGCTTTGGTTACCATGATATCCTTCCGGGGGATGTCGGCACTGAATGGTTCTTTCGTAAGTGCAAAAAACTGTCGATAACTCGCATCCATCAATCATCCTCCCATAGCTGTCCGCTGACTCCGGAGGTTTCGCCGGGGATAGAACCCTGGCCGTTCCCAGCTGAGCTTTTACCCACGAGTTCTATTTGGCCGTTTTTGTCACGCTTAACACGGCTGTTGACGTGCAGATCTACCTGCCTGAGTGTCCCATACGAGGTAGTGCCGCAGCGGATCTCCACCTGTTCCGGACTCTCCTCAAAGTAGAGCAATTCCACTCGTTTGCCGATTAGTTCCACTGGAGCCTCGTACAAGCGGCAATCAACCACCACTGTGCGATCCTTGTTGACCCGGCGCCGCACTGTTTTACGGAAGTACTCTTGTAAGTTGTCAGGGGCTGTTCGCAGGCACTCCATTTTGCTGGTAAAGCGCTTAAAAGGACTTTGTTTAGTGGAGCTGTGTTCCCGGTTATGGTATTCGGCAAGCCAGAGGTCAAAGGCTCTGTTTATATCTTCCAGGGTGATACCGGTAAATGTTGGGAGAAATTGAGTGCGTACAGTTTTGAAGAACCGTTCGATCTTCCCCTTCCCCTGGGGCTGATACGGCTTTGCATGTATCAGTGCGACACCCAATGCGGCAGTAGTATATTCAAGCTGGCGGGAGCGGAATGCTGAGCCGTTATCGACATAGAGCTTTCTGGGAAGACCCCGCTTGGAGACGGCGGCAGCAAAGGCATTCATGAAGGGGATTACTGCCTCGGAGAGGTAAAACTGTCCGTGCGGTATCAAACGGGAATGGTCATCGATAAAGGCGATCAGGTAACATTTGCGCTGTTTGTCGCCAGAGGTAACATGTGGGCCGTGCATGACATCGCTTTGCCACATATCATTGGGCAACTCCACCTCGAACTTACGCCGGTCGGTTGGAGTTCCCAGCTCTTTTGACATCAGATTGTTGCTGTGGAGAAACCGGTAAACAGTACTGAGGTTCAGAACTGTGCCGACTGTTACCAGATCTCTCTGGTGCATGAGCTTGATCAGTGCCACAACTGTCAGCTTTGGCATCTGACGCCTGAGATCGGCTAATGCCAGGCAGGTGTCTTCATCCAACACCCGCACCTGACCGCTGTCATTTCTGCCCATCGGGTACAGGGATTCAAGCTTGTTGTTGCTTTCCGAGTAGATTCGTACCCAACGCAAAAGTGTGCTTCGGCTGATACGACTCCTACCGGAAAAGGGGATAAACCAACGGTGGGCACATTTCTCCGCCAAGAGCAGTTCTTGCTCTCCATGATCCAGGCGACGGCCACCAACAAACTCGTTAATGATGCCGTATCGGAATACCGCCACCTGCTTCTTCTCGTCTTCGGTCATAAAATGACTCCTTTGCTGATAATTGGTGATGATGACCGACCATATATCAGGGGAAAGGAGAAATCAGCGGCAGAGGTCACTGGGGTGGTTATGGGGTGACCACTATTGCGGGATTACATGGACCGGCTTACCGGTACAAAACGCATATCAAGCAGACGGTCGAAGCAGTCTACCGGTCCCCCTTTCCAAGAGTCTGTCAGGTGGGCCAGAGTTTGGCGCTTCAGGTTTGCCATCCAATGGCGCATGCGAGGTAGTGTCAGGGAAGAGCGGAGCCAGCGACCCGTTGTTATACGAAGAGCAAGCAAGGTGCGGATGGTATCTTTGCAACAGCGGATTCGGCTGAAATGGGTGTCGGGACGGGAGGTCATAACGCAACGACACACGGGGCAGCGATAGCACTTCATGTACAGACACTCTACAAAATCGTCAAAATAACGAGGGACAAAACCATGCCCCCAAACCATATAATGATCGCAGTTCAGGCACGCTGCAGGCCGTACCCATGGGAAATCCTTACCATGATCAAATATGTCCTTGAGAATAACTGTAACAAAATATATCATGAAGTCACGTTTGTAGTATGGGGAGTCGCCCCAAGATGTAAAAGGGCGGTGAGTTCGCGAAAACTCACCGCCCATATTAATTTTTAAAACCTCCTACCAACCGAGTCCAGATAATCTGACAACCATCAGAACTCTTGTCAATTAATTAAAAAATCAGAACCTCCATCACGTTCAAATAATTAAACTGCCAAGA
>CAIYDX010000385.1 GCA_903925005.1 uncultured Geobacteraceae bacterium | reverse complement strand
TCTGCAAACGCTGATCATGGTTCCGGGCGAAGTGTTTCCTGAGGTATCACACATTGTCATCAAAGCTCGGAAGGGGATAAAAACTCTTCCCTGGAGTGAGGTTTCGCTCTTTACTCACGTGGTGATTTCAACCGACAGCTTTAAACCGCGCGGCCTGGACGCATATCTGCCTGGAGATGGAGATATCCTTGTCAAGCGCGACCTGCTCGACAAACAGATCGTTGATGTGGATGGCGCCAAAGTTGTTCGGGTTAATGACATAAAACTCGGCAAGCTGAATCATAAGCTTTGCATATTCTCGGTCGACATCGGTTTTCGCGGGCTGCTCAGACGTCTTGGCTATGAGCGTTTTGGCGATAGTTTTGCCCGGGTAATCAAACGCGAAATCCCGCACAGCGAAATCAGCTGGGAATATGTCCAGCCGCTCGAAGCCAATTCTTCCAGACTAGCGCTCAACATCGCCCGCGATCAGATGAACGAGATGCATCCTGCCGACCTGGCTGATATTCTGGAAAGCATCCCGATCCAGAACATTCGTACCGTGCTTGATTCAATAGATGTGGAAACAACCGGAGAAACTCTCTACGAACTTGAATCGGACATGCGAAATCTTGTTATCAGTCAGCTGGACAATGAACAGATGACCGATATTCTGGAGGAGATGGAACCGGACGAAGCCGCTGACGTGCTCAGTGATTTGCCGGAGCAGAAAGCGCAGGAACTGTTGGATATGATGGACCAGGAAGATGCCGAAGACATTCAGGAGCTTCTGGAACACGAAGAGGATTCGGCAGGCGGCCTGATGAACCCGGACTATCTTAGACTCACATCGGATATCACCGTCGGCCGGGCTATGGAAATACTTAAAGAGTGCGCCGATGAGATCGAGACAATTTTTTATGGATATATCGTCACAACGGATGACCGGCTTGAAGGTGTTGTCTCTCTCAAAGGCCTGATTATGAATCCTTCCGACACTCTTATTACCGATATCATGGAAGAGAACATTAAATCCGTGCGTATCGATGCGGAGCCGGAGGATATGCTGGAAACACTTGCCAAGTATGACCTGATTGCCATCCCGGTGCTTGACTCGGAAGCAAAAATGGCCGGTATCGTCACCGTTGACGATGTACTGGCTCATTACCTGCCGCAGATCGTAAAAATTAAACGCCGCTAGAAATAAGGTTTTATGTTCTCATATATTTCACAATTCAGATTTCTGAAGCCGCTCAAGAGCTTCAGCCCCCGGAATGTCATGATCTTCCTGGCCATTTTAGGTCCGGGCATCATAACCGCCAATGTCGATAACGACGCCGGCGGCATCACCACCTATTCTCTGGCTGCGGCCAATTACGGTTATTCCATTCTCTGGATGATGATACCGACCACGATTGCGCTGGTTGTAATTCAGGAGATGTGCGCCCGTATGGGGGCAATCACCGGCAAAGGGTTGTCTGATCTGATCCGCGAATCCTTCGGCGTCAAGGTCACCTTTTACGTCATGATCGCCCTGCTGCTGACCAATATGGGCAACTCCATCTCCGAGTTCGCCGGCATCGCGGCCAGCCTTGAGATATTCGGCATCAGCAAATATATTTCCGTACCGATAAGCGCTGTCTTGGTCTGGCTGCTGATCGTCAAGGGATCATACAAGGTCGTGGAAAAGGTCTTCCTGGTAGCATGCCTGGTCTATATCGCCTATCCGATCGCCGCCTTTATGGCCGGACCAAACTGGACTGTTGTCATGAAAGCAACCGTCACCCCCACATTCAAAACCGACAGCGCCTACCTGATGACCCTGATCGGCATCGTCGGTACGACTATCGCTCCCTGGATGCAGTTTTACCAACAGTCGGCTGTCGTTGAAAAGGGAATCACCGCCGATCAATACAATTTTTCAAGAATCGATGTCATCTTCGGCTGCATCATGGCCATTGTGGTAGCATTCTTCATGATGGTGGCCTGCGCCGCGAGTATCCACCTGCATGGCCTGAAGATCGAAACCGCTGCCGACGCAGCGCTGGCGTTAAAACCGCTTGTCGGTCAACATGCTTCGGCGCTGTTCGCCTTCGGGCTTTTCAACGCCTCGATTTTTGCCGCCTGTATTCTGCCGCTTTCAACCGCATATTATATTTGCGAAGGCATGGGGTGGGAATCGGGAGTCGACAAGGACTTCGAGCAGGCACCTCAGTTTTTCTGGCTGTTCACGATAATTATAATTTTAAGCGCCGGACTGATCTTGATCCCGAATGCTCCGCTGATGGCGATCATGTTCATCTCACAGGTTGTCAACGGCGCGGTTCTGCCGTTTGTGCTGATGTTCATGATCAAACTGATCAATGATAAAAACCTGATGGGAACCTATGTCAACGGTCCGGTATTCAACATTATCGCCTGGCTCACCGTAGTTATCATGATTGTCCTGACGATAGTTATGACAATAGATATGGCGTTTCCGGGATTGACCAAGAGGCTATTGGCATTTTAAATCGGTTTGGCTTCGAAGAGAAAGAGGCACGCCAAATATCGGAAAGGTCATTTTCTGCTGGGAAAGTGGCCTTTTTTCTTTGGCAGGTCTGATTAGAAACAGCAATTATATCAAAGTGTTAATTGTGGATCAGCATTGAAAGCTAGCCCGGCATCGGAGTGTCTGGTGTACTTTTACGTTTTTTATTTTCAGTATAATAACAGTGTGTTAGAATGCGAAGCGGGTACGCTTCAACGCCGCGAACAAGCCTGAAAATGATCCGGAGAAAGTTTTTCTATAAATACCGTTGAAGGAGAGAAAGTCTTATGTCTCTGCCCGGATGCTTCACCAAGATGTACTTCGTATTTCTGCTGACACCCATCTTTCTGACTTTATCATCGGTAATTTTTGCCGCCGCCGAGCAGACTGTTCCAGGTCATGGCTCTGCGACAAAATTGGCAGATTTACTTAACTATTCATTTACGCCAATCAAAAGCAAATCATTACCTGGGCTAACCAAGGAAACAACCAAGGGTGGAGATCTGTTGGAAGTAGATCGCATCGGACGCTTTGGGCTTAAAGCACTTTGGTACCAAAACGGCTGTTATACCGATGGCAAGTATAACCACAACGACTTCTTGGTAGAAAATGGTGTTGTCGCTGCCGGCTCGGATGGCGAGAGCTTTGACGCTTATCGCATCCACGAACCAACCCACAAGGCTTCTAAATTCCTCGGTTCGCAACATGGATTATACTACTCCTTCCCATCAAGAGAACCGTGGAATGTTTACCAACTTCAGGGTGGCGTGATCACAAAAGCTGCCGAAATTGCAGCAGATAAGATTGAATCGGAGCGTTACACCAGGATAGACGGGCTAAGTGTCAGCAAGATCAAAGGAGACATCACCTATTTCTTTGCGCCTGCCCGTACCCGAGTAAACCTGTTTAGTCTATTAGCTGATGGGGTTGAGGCTGCCAGGCTAAGGCAGACACCGATCGGCAATATCTCCAAATATCGTTACAGCATGACCGGCACTCCGGCTGACCATCTCAAGCAACGCGCTGTCTCAACGCGCCAGTTCTTTCTCACTAATGGAGCCTACAAAGGCATCGGGATCATCTGGCAGGACAAGCAGAACAAACAAATACACCTAACGCGCTTCTCCCCCAACCTGATGGCGACTGACACATTCGACCTACACACTGATGGTGCCGAACTATTGATCGCCGCCTGCACAACTCCGGACGGTAACATTTTCTATGCAACCATAATTGGCGAGAAAGGTTCCACGGTGTTGACTCTCTATCGGTCCGATTCCAGTGGCAAGTTGCTGTCAAAAAGCATGCCGGATACTTCCGTTAACAAACTTAACATCTTTAATTTCGGCAATGATATGGCGGATTTGGCATGGTCAAATGGGAGGTTGGCCCTGCTGGTTTCCAGAACCATGCATAAATCCCCGGACGGCCTGAACCACCAGGGGGCTATTGCCGTTATTATTGATCCCGAGACCATGCAGGTACTGAAAAACCTGGGACAGACCTCCGGGCATTCATTCGACAACCTGCTGACCGTCAACCGGACCGGTGAGTTTATCGGAGTTGATCTGGGGGATAACTATCCACGCGGTGTGAACCTTCACCGAATCAGCGAAAATGGGAAATCATCACGAGTAGTCTATACCTTCAAAACGGTTCACGGCACAAAGCCCGCCAACCCGGCCGGGACGGTCTATCCCCCCTATCCGGAAATCAGCGGCGAAGGACAAAACTTTTATAAGTGGTCCAACGACAATCAGACCTACAGCCAACTTGGAGGGGTGATTCAGGCAGCAGATGGCTATGCCGTGATATTCTCCGGAGAACCGGGGCCTGATGGCAAGGCGCTGGACAACAGCCGCACCGGCAAGAGCAACAAGGATGCACGTAACATAGGCCTTATCAGGGTAATTGAGCGTTTTGAGAAATCCAAGGGGAGAGGTAATATTGTCACTGACGACCTGGTGCTGACGAAAGGCGTTATTGAAAGCGGAGGTTTCTATAGTTTTGGTGGCGGATGGTCAGAGCAGCGCAACAGCGGTCTGGTATGGCTGACCAATTACCGCGATGTTGCCGCTGAATCAGCTATGCACATCAAAGCTCTGGGTCTCGGAGATGGTTCGATCCTGATAATGTGGGAAAAGATGGCAGGGGCTAACTACATCGCCACCTATGCTGCCAGGGCTGATGCCAACGGAAATATATTGACGCCGCCGTTTGAGTTGGGTAGCCATGTGCGTCTGCATCGTCGTGACAACCCGCTGGTAATTGAGAACCGGGTCTACATTGCCTCTGGAGATGCTACTGAAAAAATGCTAGAACTTGTGGTGCTTGATTTAAGCAAGTTATAATACCCTTGCAAAAGATCGTAAACACATATTTACAGTCTCATAACGCACCGATATTATTTAGTGTTTAAAAATTGCAGGCAGGAGAAAGAGCATGAAATACAGGGATAAAATTGTGCTGAGTCTAGGGATCTTCTCTGTTGTTATGACAACGTTTTTTGTTTTTGTGCATGCTGAAGCCGAAGCTGCCGACGTCTCCTTTGTCAAGGAGTATACGTATCAAGCAAGCGAGGCCGACAGCAGGAACTCATGCAGGAGCATCTCTCTGGAGCAGATAAAGCGGCTGCTGCTGGAAGAGCTCGGCACCTTCCTAATAAGTAGCACTGAAGTTAAAGACTCGGCCCTGACTAAAGATCAAATAGAAACTTATACAGCCGGTTCTGTAACTACCATAGTTCTGAAAGATAAATGGGACGGTCAGAACTATTGGCTGCAAGCCAAACTTACAGCTAATCAGGATGAGGTAATCAAGTCTATTAACGAACTGCGTCACGATAAGGAAAAAAGCGCGGAGTTGGAAGATCTGAGGAAAAAATCCGATGAGTCGCTCAAGGAAATTGAGAAACTGAAAAAAGAGCTGGCTAATTCGAAACAGGATAAACAGGGTAAGGAACAGTATGAAAAAGCTGTCGTGGAGCTGCAGATAAAAGAGCTTATGGACAAGGGAAACGAATTTCTGAAACAAAAGAAATTCGATGAAGCGCTTGAATTATTTGCCCAGGGAATAGTGCTCTACCCGAACAGTCCGAGAGTATACAGAGGCAGAGGTGTTGTATATTTTAATCGTAATAAGCACGAACGGGCACTGACTGACTTCAGCAAGGCCATCGAATTAGATCCAAAATATGTGCAGGTGTACTATAATCGTGCCAGGTTATATGAACGGCAGAAAGAGTATGACAAGGCAATCGAGGACTGCACAAAGGCAATAGAACTTGAACCTAAAAAGGCTGTTGCCTACAACATAAGGGGGCTATCATATTATTTTCAGAAAAATTATGACAAGGCTTTGGCGGATTACAGTAAAGCCATTGAGTTAAATCCTAAAAATGAACAGGCAATTAAGAATCGCGAAGCGGTCTACAAAGCGATGAAAGCAGTACCTGCTATTTCTGAACTTCACCCATCTTCAAAGCAAGAAACTGATGGGTTCAAATTTCGTAAGGATGTGGTGCTTGACACCCATACCGGGCTTATGTGGGCACGTAACGGCAATATTGCTGGCAGGGAAATGAACTGGCATGAGGCAACGCAGTGGGTAAAGACGATTGAAATTGAAGGATATCGCAACTGGAGATTGCCGACAAAAGAAGAGTTAGCCGCTTTTGCAAAACGTGGCGGCAGTCGCCATTCGGAGTGGTTTAATGCAATCGGTTTCACTAATGTCCGGGACGATTGTTACTGGTCGTCCACTTCAGAGAGCGCGGAAGATGAAACACGCGCCGGACAAGTCTCTATCCGTGGCAGTGGCTACGTGAGCTACCCCGCCAAGAGTTATACCGGCCCTTATGTTTGGCCAGTGCTAGATCGGCTATAGTGAGGTTTATTGAAAAAATTGGACGCCATGATAATTGCTGATTTAAGACAATCCATAGGAATTTTGATGGTCAAAGTTCGAAGTGCGTCCGCTCGGGCACGGCGGAATATCCACCGGGCCTCTTTTGCGTTCATTTCATTTCGACCTGCATGTTCTCTTTTTTGATTTCGACAATTATACCTGCCTTGCGAATCGTCTCAATCAACTCGGTGTAACTCTTGTATTTTTGATTATAGGCTGCCAGGCTATTTTCGTAATCATTTTTTAACGCTTCAAGTTGAACATTGGAGACTAACTTCTTCGCATCGGTGACCTGACTCTTCACCTGTTCAATATGCTGGCCAATGCTTTTCAGTTCCGCTTCCAGAACAGTCATTTCCTTGTGCCAGGCATCCCGGCTCTTGCCGCCATACAGCTCTTCCTTCTCACCCGACAACTTCGTCTCAGTTATTTCTGTATGTCCGGGCGCAGTCTTGAGATCGGGCAACATCGGCGGTTTCAGATTCTCCCGCTCATCCTCGCCACGCTTCACTTTCTTATGATACTTTTTCGGGACTTTGGAATAATCTTCCGTGTAATGGTATGTTCCGCTGTCGTCGATCCATGAATAGATTTCGGCATGGAGCGGTGCCGAGAGCAGGACTACCCCCAGACAAATAAATGGCTTCATGGAGCACCTCACACCCTAACCCGGAGGCCAAGCGAATCCACGCCCCGCAAGCAGATGGAAGTGAATATGAAAAACCGATTGCCCCGCCCCCGCACCATTATTCTGTACAATCCGGAAACCGGATTCGCCATACCCCTTCTGGCTGGCAATTTCACCGGCTTTTCGAAAAGCATAGCCGACCAGAGAGTCTTCCTGCACGGTCATATCCAGGCAGTTGACAAAATGTTTTTTCGGCAGCAGCAGCAGGTGCAGCGGCGCCTGTGGAGTAATATCCTCGATAACGAGAAGCTGCTCGTCTTCAAACACCTTCTTTGACGGAATATCGCCATTAATGATCTTGCAGAAAATACAGTTTTCCATACTAACTCCCTTCACTTTGATTATCAGGCAGTTGCAATAAAATCAAAAACTCTCGGTTACCATCCGCCCCGGTAATCGGCGACTCACACAATCCTGAGACCGTCAAACCCAACTCGAATGCGGTACGACGGACATCTTCGATAACTTTTTCATGGGCGGCAGGATCGCGTACAACCCCCCCCTTCCCTACTTCACCCTTACCAACCTCGAACTGCGGCTTGATTAGCGCAATTATCCGGCTACCGGGTTTTAACAGGCCGACCGTGGCCGGCAGCACCTTGGCCAGCGCAATGAACGAAGCGTCAATGACCGCCAGCACCGGTTCATCATCAAGCCGATCCGGTGTAACGGTGCGGATATTGGTTCTCTCCATGCTGACAACGCGCGGATCCTGCTGCAGCTTCCAGGCCAGCTGGCCATAGCCGACATCAACGGCAAAAACCTTGGCGGCCCCCGCCTGCAGCAGACAATCAGTAAAACCGCCGGTGGAGGAGCCGACATCAACAGTGACCAGTCCCGCGACATCAATGCCGAATTCATCCAGCGCCTTGCGCAGTTTGAGCCCACCCCGGCTGACATATGGGAGTTTTTCTCCCCTGAGGCGAATATCCGCGTCCGTCGCCACCTGCTGGCCGGCTTTGTCAACCGTGTGGTCGCCGACGACCACCTGGCCGGCCATGATCAAGGCTTTAGCCTTTTCAATGGTGGGAGCCAATCCACGTTCAAATACTAATTTGTCTAAACTTTGTTTGGCCATAGAGGATTAATTATTACAAAAAGGTAAATATTTTTACCTTACCCATATCAGATGAAATTTTGGAGTACATTTTTTCGACTTGTCTCAACTCATCGCAGGTTAGCCCTGATGGTTGCGGCTCTAGCTTCAAGTGCCTCTGCTTCCTTACTACGGTAACTTTTTCTATACAGACCGGCTAAATTCTCAAGACTCGTAGCTACATCGGGATGATTCGGACCAAGGGTCTTTTCATAGATCGCAAGCGAACGTTTGTAGAGCGGTTCGGCCTCTGTGTACTTGCCTTGTACTTTGTACAGATAAGCGAGGTTGTTAAGAGTCGTGGCGGCAATCGGGAGGTTCTGGCCTTTAGCCTTCCCATAGATCATAAATGCTCGTAAATAAAGCGGTTCTGCCTCTGCGTACTTACCTTTAACGGTATAAAGGCGCGCGAGGTTGTTAAGAGTTGTAGCAACCTCGATATGATCAGGACCAAGAGCCTTCTCATAGATCACCAGAGCGCGTTTGTAGAGTAATTCAGCCTGCTCGAACTTGCCTTGGGCATTATACAGATTTGCGAGGCTTTCGAGGGTAACCGCCAACTTGGGACTATCCGACCGCAGATTTTTTTCCTTGATGGCCAGTGCCCGCTTGTAGAGCGTTTCAGCCTCCTCGTAATGATCCTGGTTTTTGTAAATTCCGGCCAAATTGCTCAGAATCGCAGCGGTATCCGGATGATCCTGACCAAGAGACTTTTCCATGATTGTCAACACACGCCTATAGAGCGTCTCAGCCTCTGTGTACCTGCCCTGGTCTACATATAGCAGCGCCAGGTCATTAAGGCTCATTGCCGTATCGCTGTGATTCGGGCCAAGTTTTTTCTCCCTGATAGCCAGCGCACGTTTAAAAAGTGGCTCCGCTTCCGCATACCGTCCCTGTATTTTATATACAACGGCAAGATCATTCAGACTGATTGCCGTATCGGTATGATCGGGGCCTACGGTGAGTTCGGCGATCAGGAGCGCTTTCTTACCGATTACGATGCCACGATCGTATAATCCCTGTTTGTATAGGGAGTATGCCTCGTCACTAAGCGATTTCCATTCGATTCCCGCGCCGGCCGCGTAAGCGGTTATACTCGTACCGAGCGCGAGAATAATAATCAACAATGGCGTCAAGAGTTTTTTCATTTAACCTCCCATTACCTCAATAGCACGCCCTGCCGGACGTACACAAAAAAAGTCCCGCTGCAATGAGCGGGACTATATAGACAGCTACTCTACAACCAACTGACTTTTGGTAAAGAGCGCCTTTAACCAGTACCCTTCCGCTTCTATATTTTCGCGGCCACCCTCTTCGCGATCGACAAGCGTCACAATTCCGAGCACCTTCAATCCCTCCTCCTCTGCCCGATGCACCGCCTTCATCGAGGAGCCGCCTGTGGTAACGACATCCTCCACAATTATGACCCTGGTTCCGGGCGGAAGATTCTTGCGCCCTTCCAGCCACTGGCCGGTGCCGTGTCCTTTCGGCTCCTTGCGAATGATGAAAGCGTGGATGCTCTTGCCGGCCAGATGAGCGGCGATAGACGTAGCGGTGGCAATTGGATCGGCCCCCAGCGTAATACCGCCAACCGCCTGAACCCCTTCGACGTCCTTGATGGCTTCATAGAACAGCTTGCCGACCAGAAAGCCCCCTTCAGCATGCAGCGTGGTCTGCTTGCCATCGAAGTAAAAATCGCTCTGACGACCGGAAGCAAGCGTTACCAGACGTTTTTCGTATGACAGTTCCAGGATGATTTTCTTTAGTTGTTCGCGATCACTCATGACCATTCATCTCCTCCTCAAATAGATCCTTCTGTAAATTTTCCACAGGCTTGGGAAATGCAACCGGGTAGTTCCCGGCAAAACAGGCTTTGCAATATTGAGTGTTGCCATGGCCGATCGAGGAGAGTAGCCCTTCTTCGGACAGATACCCGAGAGAATCGGCGGTAACGTAGCGGCAGATTTCATCAATAGTATGCGACGACGAGATAAGTTCCTTGCGGTTCGGAGTATCGATACCGTAGTAACATGGATAGCTGGTGGGGGGAGATGAAATCCGCAGATGCACTTCACTCGCCCCGGCATTGCGCACCATCTTGACAATCTTGCGCGAGGTGGTGCCGCGTACGATCGAGTCATCAATCACGACAACCCGCTTCCCTTTAAGCAGCTCGCGCACCGGATTGAGCTTGATCTTGACTCCGAAGTGGCGAATGGACTGAGCCGGCTCGATAAATGTCCGTCCAACATAATGATTGCGAATCAGCCCCAACTCGAACGGTATGCCGGATTCCTCCGCATACCCCATTGCGGCAGGCACGCCGGAGTCCGGCACCGCTATCACGACATCGGCATCCACCGGATACTCGCGCGCCAGCTGCCGCCCCAACTCTTTACGAGCCAGATAAACATTCCTGCCGAAGATGTACGAATCGGGCCGGGCAAAATAAACAAATTCAAAAATACAGGGGGTCGGATCGATTTTCTTGAACGGGAAGAGCGACTTGATGCCACCGTCTTTGGTGCAGACCACCATCTCCCCCGGTTCGATCTCGCGGATGAAGTCGGCTTCGATCAGATCCAGCGCACAACTTTCAGAGGCGACAACCCAGGCGTTACCCAGTTTGCCAAGACATAACGGACGGAAGCCGTTCGGATCCCGCACCGCAATCATGCGGCTCTCGGTCAGAAAAACCAGGCAGTAGGCGCCCTGGATACGCTTCAAGGCATCCACGATTCGGTCAACCAGTGAATTTGTCTTGGATGCGGCAATCAGATGAATGATTATCTCCGTATCCATTGTTGTCTGAAAGATCGAACCGTAGGCTTCCAGCTCGGCCTTAAGCAGCTGCGCATTGACCAGATTGCCGTTGTGGGCAACCGCAATCGACCCACGCGAATAATCGACCATGATCGGCTGCACGTTTTTTTCCACCGAAGCTCCGGCGGTCGAATAGCGAACATGCCCGATAGCCGATTTACCCGGAAGTTTTTTGAATACTTCGGGATTACTGAAAACATCCGCAACCAGCCCCATCCGCTTGTGGGCGTACAGGGAATTGCCGTCCGAGGAGACGATGCCGCAGCTTTCCTGACCGCGATGCTGCAGGGCATAGAGACCGAGGTAGGTCAGATTTGATGCCTCCGAGTGATTGTAAATACCAAAAACGCCGCATTCTTCTTGAGGACGGGATAGCTTCATAGGTAAAGGCTCCACTTAGTTTTAAATCAGATCAGGTTATTTCTAACATACTCGGCGGCATTTTTATACAGAACCAATCCGTCACCCTCTTCCGGCAACTCTTCCCTCGTCCAGCGCGGATGTTGGGTGTAATGAACAAATGCCTCGGGATGCGGCATAAGTCCCATCAGGCGACCGGTTGGATCACAGAGTGCTGCAATGGCGTTGGTCGAGCCGTTCGGATTGGCCGGGAACTCCATTATCGCCCCGCTATATTCGGCATCGCTGTATTGTAACACAGCCAGATGGTTTTCTTCAATCCGTGTCAGCGTCGCGGCGGAATCGCAGAGAAATTTGCCTTCGCCGTGTCTTACCGGCAGATATATCCCCTTGTTGACTCCTCTGGTAAAGACACTGGGCGATTCGGAATCGACCTTCAGGTATGTCCAGCGATCCTGAAAGCGGCCGCAGTCGTTATGAGTCAGCGTGACAGTCTGATGCAGGTACTCGCCGTCGAATCCGGGCAGCATCCCCATCTTGACCATCAACTGAAAGCCGTTGCAGACCCCGAGGATCAACTTGCCGCCGGCAATAAAACGGGTAAACTGATCAACCAGCTTTTCATCTCCGCCGGTTACCTGGGCATTCTTCAAGCGGTTGGCCTGGGCCTTGGCGCTCCCCAGATCGTCACCGTCGAGAAAGCCACCGGTCAGATTGAGAAAATGAAAATCGTCCAGTCTGATCTCACCGGAGAGGATTTCGGCAATATGGGCGATAACGGTCTCATCGAAGCCCCCGAGGCGACAGGCATGGGCAGCCTCCATCTCGCAGTTGGTGCCGTTGCCGGTTATGACGATTGCGCGTGTCTGTTTCATTGCGTGCTATTCTCCTTGTTTGTTATACGATTAACCCCTGATTACGCAGCAATTGCCATTATTTCCGCGAATGAAACACTTTCAGGTATTGCAAGATTGTCTTCGCGAAGTCCTTGCAGATGAAAGCGGATAGCCTCATACATGTTTGTTTCTGTGTCTTCACGAGTTTTGCCGGTTGCCACACAACCGGGAAGATCTGGAGAATATGCTGAAAAATTCGATTCTGTTTTTTCTATTACAACGAGAAAGCGGTGCATAGAATTACTCCTGTGCTCTAAGTTTAGCCTGTTTGAGAATACTGTTGTGTGTGCCTGAGGCAAGTTCGTCACCTGGATGTCCTGCGATGGTAACACGGCCAGGTTTTATCGGATGTTTATACTGACGGTGGCTCCCCTTGGTGGCAACAAGATACCAGCCGTCTTGTTCGATCAGCTTGATTATATCTCTGATTTTAGGTGGCATGTATAAATTAATTCCTCAGTCCGCTATTCCACGTTCCGCGCACAAACCGGATATCTTCGTAACTGACTGTTTCCGGTAATCCTTCGCGCAGTTCCGACAGACTGCCCGACCCCACCGCTGCAAGCTTGGCCCGGATCAGCGGTACATTTTCCGCATCCACAAAGCGCAGCAGATCCACATCCGCACCCATGTTAAGCAACTCCTCCAGATGGGCGGCAATGGTCGAACTTTTCAATCCACGTCTGGCGGAAATTCCCGACAGGTCAAGCCCTTCACGGTACAACCGCAACGTTTCTTTCTGGGTATCGCTCAGCGTCAACGTCAGATCATCAGGAAAACCGGACAAGCTTTTCGCTGAGCTATCCCGACCATATCCGGCAATCAGATCCATAAACGCTTTTCCATATTGACTCAGTTTGTGATCACCCACGCCGCTTACCTGTAACAACTCTCGTGAATGTGTCGGCCTGGTTCGTGCCATCTCCGCCAGAGTTGCATCCGAAAAAACTACGAAAGGCGGCACCTTGGCTGCATCCGCAATCTGTTTGCGCAAGGCCCTCAAGGCATCAAACAGCGCCTGATCGTAATCTTTTCGACTACCGGCCCGCTTCTTGCCTTTCACCACCGTCTCCACCGCATCACGCGGCAATCCAAGGATGACCTGAGTCTCGCCTTTGAGCACCGGACGCGCCGCCGCTGAGAGTCCCAAGGCACCGAAGCGGGTAAAATCCTGCACCAGATAACCCAGATGGATCAACTGACGAAAGATATTTTCCCACTGGACGGCCGACGTGTCCGCGCCGATACCCCAGGTGGAGAGCCGGTCATGCTTAAGATCCATAACCCGCTGATTTTTGCTCCCCCGCAGCACCTCGATAACATACATCATCCCAAAGCGCTCGCCGACCCGGTACACACAGGATAACGCTTTTTTTGCCTGCTCCGTGGCATCGAAGCGTTGAGGTGGATCGGTGCAGATGTCGCAGTTATCGCATGCATGCTCACGCAGATCACCGAAATAGGACAACAGCGCCCGGCGGCGGCAGGTCAACGCTTCGGCATATCCCACCATGGCATTCAGCTTTTGCAATTCGATCTTGACACGCTCGGCATTGTCGCTGTTTTCGATCAGCTTACGAGCGGTCATGACATCACCCATACCAAACAGCATCAGCGCCTCGGACGGCAAGCCGTCACGCCCTGCCCGCCCCGTCTCTTGATAATAACTTTCAACACTCTTGGGCATATCGTAATGCACCACAAAGCGCACATTGGACTTGTCGATGCCCATACCAAAGGCCACCGTAGCCACCACGATTCGGATGTCGTCCCGCTGGAACGCCTCCTGGACGCGTTTGCGTTCGTCATCCGGCAACCCGGCATGATAAGCGGCAGCAGAGAATCCGGCTGTTCGTAACCGTTCTGCGACATCTTCCACCCGCTTGCGACTCAAGGCATAGACAATACCGGCCTCGTCGCGTCTGCCGTTCAAGAAGGCGCTCAGTTGGACCAACGGCTTCTGTTTGGGAACCACTGTGTAGGTAATGTTGGGACGATCAAACCCGGCAACAAAAACTGTAGCTTCGGCCAACCCCAATTGGGCAAGGATGTCCTTGCGGGTTTCCGGATCGGCGGTGGCAGTCATAGCTACGATCGGAACAGCAGGAAACAGCTCTCGTAAGCGCCCCAGCTGCGTATATTGAGGGCGGAAATCATGCCCCCATTGGGAGATGCAGTGCGCCTCGTCAATGGCGAACAGGGAGAGGTTCATAACGCTTAGTCTTTCCAGAAAATCCGGCATCATAAGACGTTCGGGAGCAACGTACAGCAGATCAAGCGTACCGGCATCCAACTGCTGAAAAACACGACCTGCCTCACCGGACGAGAGAGAAGAATTAAGACAGGCGACCCGCACTCCATTGGCGATCAGCGCATCAACCTGATCCTTCATCAGCGCGATAAGCGGGGAGACGACAACCGCCACTCCATCCCGATGCAGAGCCGGTATCTGGTAGCAGAGCGACTTGCCGCCGCCGGTCGGCATCACCAGGAAGACATCCTCGCCAGCCACCACCCGTTCGATGACATCCTGCTGAGGCGCCCGGAACTGGTTAAAGCCGAAGACGGTTTTCAGTGTATGATGGATGGTTGCAGTCATAGGGAAGAGCTACAGCTCCCGCAACGTTTTCTGCCACGCCTCTTTCAGCTCCGCCAGACCGGCTGTGATAACATGAGCGCCGTTCAGACCGGTTATCGAAAGCTGTTGATCTTCCGTAACAACACCGATAGAGGCAAAACAGTTGCCGCTCATGATAGCTTCAAACCGCTCACGCTGTTCCGAGTGAACCGTCACCAGGTGCCTGGAAGCCGATTCGGAGAAAAGCAGCGCACAATCCCCCTTGCCGGCAGCGTCACCTTTCCAGAGAACGCGGGAGAGATCGAGAGTCATACCGTACCCGCCGGCAAAAGCCGATTCGGCAGCGGCAACCGCCAGGCCGCCATCGGAGAGGTCATGACAGGAAGCAACAGTCCTCTGATTGACCGCTTCGTGATACGCCTGATAGCGTTTGTACGCCCGAGCCGTATCGACCTGCGGCACTTTGTTGCCGACCGTTCCGGAGAGCGCCAGATATTCCGAACCACCCAGTTCGTCGCCGGTCTTGCCGAGCAGATAAACGATATCGCCCGGCCTCTTGACATCCATCGTGACCGCTTTTCTGGCATCATCGATCTTGCCGATGACAGAAAAGAGCAGCGTCGGAGGAATTGATATCTTGGTGGTGCCGTCGTAAAAATCGTTCTTCATCGAGTCCTTGCCCGATATGAGCGGCAAATTATACTCCATGCAGACGTCGTACAGCGCCTGATTGGAACGCACCAGCTGAGCCATCTTGTAGGCGCCGTCCGGTGTTTTGTCGGACTGGACCGGATCACACCAGCAAAAGTTATCCAGACCGGCGACAAGATCAAGCGAGCCGCCGACCGCCACGTAGTTGCGCAGCGCCTCGTCAACGGCGTTGGCGGTCATATGATAGGTGTCGATGTCCGAATAGCGCGGGCAGATGCCGTGGGCTGTCACAACCCCCTCGAACGAATCGAGCAGCGGCCGGACTACCGCCGCATCGGAAGGACCGTCGTTGGCAACACCGCTGAACGGCTTGACTACGGAGCCACCTTGCACTTCGTGGTCGTAGCGACGAACTACCGACTCTTTCGAGCAGATGTTCAGCGCGGAGAGCAACTGTTTAAGATCGTCGTTGTAATCCCCTTTTTCATCCAGCATCGGCTCCGCATGCTGTGGCGGAATCCACTTGGCCGGCAACTGCATCGGAGGAAGCCCTTCGTGCATGAAATCCATCGGCAGCCAGGCGACCGTCTGCTCACCGTAGAGCATATGGAAGACGCCATTGTCGGTGAATTCTCCCAGTACCGTGGCTTCGACGCCGAAACGTTCGGCCATGGCAAGAAACTCGTCAATCTGTTCAGGCGGAACAGCCAGCGACATCCGCTCCTGAGCTTCGGAAATCAATATCTCCCAGGGGTTAAGGCCGGGATATTTAAGGGGCGCTTTGGCAAGATCCATCCGGCACCCGCCGCACTCACCCGCCATCTCACCGATTGAGGATGACAGGCCACCAGCGCCGTTATCGGTGATGAAGCGATAGAGTCCTTTGTCTCTGGCCCGGATCAGGAAATCGAACATCCTTTTCTGGGTAATCGGATCACCGATCTGCACCGCTGTTACCGGCGAGTTTTCGTTAAGCTCCTCAGATGAAAAAGTCGCGCCATGGATGCCATCCTTGCCGATCCGGCCGCCGGTCATGACGATCAGATCGCCCGGCTTGATGAATTTATCGTGCCCCGGCTGGCCATTGACCACGGCAGGCATCAGGCCGGCGGTGCCGCAAAATACCAACGGCTTGCCGCAGAATCGCTCGTCGAATACGAGGGAGCCGTTGACGGTCGGAATACCGCTCTTGTTGCCGCCATGCTCTACTCCTTCCACAACCCCTTCATAGATGCGCCGAGGATGCAGCAGGCGGCTTGGCAGCGGTTTGGCATAGAACGGATCGGCAAAGCAGAAGACATCAGTGTTGAAGATCAGTTTTGAGCCCTGGCCGGTGCCGAACGGATCACGATTTACGCCGACAATACCGGTCAGCGCCCCACCGTACGGATCAAGCGCCGAGGGGGAGTTATGGGTCTCCACCTTGAATACCAGCGAATGCTGCTCGTTGAATTTAATGACGCCGGCGTTGTCCTTGAATACGGAGAGACAGAAATCCTTCTCCCCCATCCGTTCGCGGACATCTTTTGTCGTGCGCTGAATGAATGACTTGAACAGGGATTTGATCTCCTGTTTGTTCCCGTTTTCATCCTCATACTGCACTATACCAGCAAAAATTTTGTGTTTGCAGTGTTCCGACCATGTCTGTGCCAGACATTCCAGCTCCACGTCGGTAGGTTTCGCGCCAAGGCCGAACTCCCGGCGACCTGCCAGAACCTTTGGATCACGATACTGCCCCTGAATGATCTTCATTTCATCCAGAGTCAAGGCCAACACCCCATCCTTGCTGATCCGCATCAACTCTTCGTCAGATACTTCAAGATCAATCTCCCGCACCTCGGCCTTTGTTTCGCCGCTGACTTTGGGCGCATAGGGAGGAAAGCCCCCTTTCGCCGTAAAATCGGCGGTCGAAAGAATGCTGTAGCGCTGAATCAAGGTATTGCAAAGGAGACCGGTAGCGGTTTTTTCGACATCGGACAATGACAAGCGACCTTTGAGAAGATATTGTACCGAATAATATACCCCGGTGCCCGGATCGGCGTGGCGACCGGTTAGATAGGCGACCGCTTCGCGGGCGGTGCGTCCGACATTGTCGGTAACACCGGGGCGGAATCCGACCTCCACGGCAAAATTGAAACCGGCTGCAAGCGGACGGTCGATGCTCCAGACCTGAATAACAGGATCGCTGAAGGGACCGGCAGCGGCCTGTTCCAGCTCTTCCCTAGTTAGATCCGAATCGAGCGTGTAGACGTCAAGAGTACGAACTTCTTCTACCTCAAGGTGCAGAAAGTGCTCTATCTCGCGTTTGATCCGCTCACCTCGGGCATCACGAACACCCGGCTTCAAAGCTATTTCGATTCTGTTTGGCATTGTCATCTATATCCTGTCATTTTTATTGGTACGTCCCTGCATCCTACTTCTTAGCAAACGTGAACTCAACCCGCTTGTTTCCTTCAACATTTCCCTTTGGATAGATCGGCTCCAGAGCTCCGACGCCCGAAGCCTCGACAACAGCCGGATCAATTTTGCCCTTTTCAACCAGAACCTGGCGGATCAGCTTGGCCATTTTGTCCGTGGCGGCGACATCCTCATTTTTGGGAGGTTGGCCGAACCCATGTACTTTCAGATTAACCTGATATTCAGGATAAGCCTTTAACAGATCCGCAATCCTCAGTATTGTCTTGTCGCCTTCCACGGTCAACGTGCTGTTCTTCGGCGCTTTAATAATAACCGAACGGGTAAAAATAACCGTCATATTATCAGAACCGGTCTTGATTGTTCCTCCCAGTTTGCCCACTTCGGCCACAAAATCATGGTCTCTCCTGAGCGCCTGTATCTGTTCCTTGCTCTGACTCTCAGCGGCCCCTTTCTGGGCGGCCAGCGCAGCCAGTTCAACACGCAGTTTGACCGTTTCCATCTTGGCGGCATCCAGATTTTTAGTCACTTCGACTACTTTTTGTTGAACCGCATCAAGAGCCTGCTGTTTGTTTTTCAATTCTTGAGAGCCATCGGCAACTTTTGCCTCGGCGGCTGTCAGTGATGCCGTAAGCGATGAAATTTTCACGGAGAGCTGTTCGATTTCCGCCTGTCTGCTCTCCAGCTGTTTTTTCTGTTCGACGGACATCGTGCGCAAATCGGCAATCAGAGCCTCACGCTTTACCAGATCATCCTTTAAAGCAACGACAGCTACCGCTTTGTCGTCAAAAATCCTGATCTTGACTCCGACCTCTTTTGACACCCCTTCCAACCTGAGCCGCTCTTTCTCCTGCTCAATTTTTCCAATCTGCGACAGGACAATAGAGGCCTGCAGACGGGCCATATCGGCATAATAACGCACCGTGACTTCGGCTTTCTGCTCAAGTTTGCCCCAACTCTGATGACTCTTGTATTCCGATTCGGCACGGCGCAGATAATTCTGACCGATCAGCACCGCATCGGAAAATTCGTTCAAACCAGCGGCTTTTGCATTGGCTTTAGCAATAAGGGTTTGCGCCTTTAGCATAAATTCCGGCATTTCATCATCGGCATACGAAAATACAGCCGTTAAAACCGACATGGCACAGACAACAGATAAATATCTAAGTGCTTTCATGCTAGTATCCCCCCTTACCGGCCAGAATATCAGCCAGGCGCCGTTCCAGTTTCTCAAGTTCCGTCCTGGCGGCAGCGGTTTTTTCTTCCGCTCCCCGTTCCGCAGCCAACACATTGGCATATGTTATCAGCAGCAGGGCTTTTTCAATAGACTCGGACGTAGCCTTGTCACTACCGGATTTCAGCCCCTCTTGTGCGGCGGCAATGCTTTTTCCGGCTTCTTCAACTACCTCCGGAGCCAGTTTTGCAATTGCGGTTCCGGCCAGCGATTCGACCTTTTCCTTAGCCGTTTTGTATTTTTCCATGGTAGCCGGCAGAACTCCGGCTGATTCCTCCGCGGCAAAAACCGCAACGGCACTAAAACAGAGAAACGTTGTAACAAGCAGGATGGACATTTTTTTTCTCATAGCGCTTCCTCCTCTTGGAATGATAGACACCACAACAAATCAAGTCTGTATCTGATCGTACGTAATCAAGCCGGTTACAATGATACCACCACTTTTTCCATCCGCACGGTTCTGGTCGGAAACGGGATTTCGATTGAATTTTCGCCGACTCTTTTGAGTATAAGCGAATTAATTTTATCTGTAACGGCAAACAGAGTGCCGTACTCCTCTACCCAGAAGAAAAGCGCCATATTCAGTGCAGAATCACCAAAACTGACAAAATAAGCTTCGGGGGGGGGATCTGCCAGGACACCTTCAATTTCAACCGCAGTAGCAACCAGCAGCTGCTTTACCTGATCGACATCGCTGCCATACGCCACGCCGATATTGATGCGTCCCTTGACCCGGCTGTCGGGAAACGCCTGATTTGTCAACATGGTATTACAGAGGTCAGAATTGGGGATAATCAACAGCTGGTTATCCGGTGTCCTGATCTTGGTGCTCCGCAGACCGATATCCGCGACGTCGCCGATCTGGCCGCCGACCAGCTGAATACGGTCGCCAATACGAAACGGGCGATCCAGCATGATGGTAAAGCCGGATATCATATGAGCCAGCGTATCTTTTGCCGCCATGCCGATCGCCAGCGACCCGATGCCGAGTGCGGTTACGAGAGAAAAAATATCGTAGTTAAAATGTTTGAGCACCACAATCAAGGCAGCGCCCATCAGAAACAGCGAAACCATCTTTTCGGCCACCGGCATCATCTGGCGCGACATGACAGTCACAGCGGTGTCGGACTGGCCGTTAACATACCATTTCATCAATTCGTCAAGAACATGATAGATCAGGGCAGAGACGATTACCACCAGGATGATGTAGATAACGCCGGAGGCGATCATCACGATCTTTTCATGCAGCGGCAATGACCGAATGGCCAGATAGATACCAAGCACCACAAACAGCCGTGACACATACGGAATCGCTCGAACCAGGAGACGATCGTCCAGATCGGTTGAGATCATCGTAGTCAGACGCCTGCCCCACTTGTTAAGCATCATCACGGCCAGCTGCGACAACAGCCAGAACAGAGTCAGAATCAGCAATGCTCCCAGAATTTCTTTAGCCCAAAACAGCAGAAAGCCGTCCCCTTCCTGAGTCTGAAGAAGATTCTGTATGATGGCGATGATATTATTCACCAAATACCCGTTTGAAGATCGTGTCGACATGTTTCAGATGGTAGCTGAGATCGAATGATTCACGGATTTTGGCTTCACCGAGCGCCCCGACAACTTCCTGATCTGCCAGCAGCTCCGTCTGGAAGTCCGCACCCTGCTCCCAAACCTTCATCGCATTGCGCTGCACCAGACGGTAAGAGTCCTCACGCGACACGCCGGATTGAGTCAGGTCGAGCAGAATTTTCTGGGAAAAGACGAGACCTTTCATCTGGTTCAAATTTCTCAGCATATTATCGGGATAGACAACCAGATTGCGGATCAGGCCGTTCAGGCGACGCAGAGAGAAATCAAGCGCCACGGTGGCATCCGGCGCGATATAGCGTTCGACCGAAGAGTGGGAAATATCCCGTTCGTGCCACAACGCCACATTTTCAAGAGCGGGAAAGCAGAGAGAACGGATGTAGCGGGCCTGTCCGGTCAGGTTCTCGGAGAGGATCGGATTGCGCTTGTGCGGCATTGCCGACGACCCTTTCTGCCCCTTGCTGAAAAACTCCTCCGCTTCGAGAACTTCCGTTCGCTGCAGATGACGGATCTCCACGGCGATACGCTCCATCGACGACGCGATAATGGCCAGCGTGCAGAAAAGCTCCGCATGGCGATCACGCGGAATGACCTGGGTTGAGACCGGCTCCGGCTTGAGCCCCATTTTTGCGCAGACGTACTCTTCCACGTAGGGGTCGATGTTGGCAAAGGTGCCGACCGCGCCGGAAATGGCGCCGGTGGCTATGTTCTCGCGGGCGGCCAGCAGGCGAACCCGGTTGCGCTGCATCTCGGCATAGAACGAGGCCAGTTTGAGCCCGAAAGTCACCGGCTCGGCATGAATCCCGTGGGAACGGCCGATACAGACCGTATCCTTATGCTGAACGGCACGCTCCTTTATCGATACCAAAAGCATATCCAGATCGGCCAGCAGTTCATCGGCAGCCTGAACAAGCTGCACCGACAGGCAGGTATCCAAGACATCGGATGAAGTCATCCCCTGATGGATAAAACGGGCTTCCGGACCAACATATTCGGCGACCGATGTCAAAAAGGCGATCACATCGTGCTTGACCTCTGCTTCAATGGCGTCGATCCGGGCGGTATCAAAATTTCCCTTGGCGCGAATGACCGGCACGACTTCCTTGGGGATAACCCCCAGCTCGGCCTGAGCTTCGCACGCCAGGGTCTCGATTTCGAGCCAGATGCGAAAACGGTTTTCAGCGGTCCAGATGTGGGTCATTTCGGGGCGGGAATAGCGTTCAATCATGTAAAAAACTCCTCGGTTTATTTGTGCTTGGTACTATATTTCCATAACCGCGCTGGCACGGTATTGATCGCCGATGACGATACGTGGTGCACAGATATTCTGGTCGCGCAGAAAGGATGCCGTTGATCGCTCAACTTGCTCCGGATGGTTGTTTACCTCGGACAGATGCGCCATTACCAGGGCTTCGAGCCCTTCATGGGCAAGTTCATGCAGCAGCTCCAACGATTCCTCGTTGGAGATATGACCGTGACGGGATTTGATCCGCTGCTTCAACTCCCACGGATAAGGGCCATTCATCAGCATATCTACGTCGTGATTCGACTCCAGATTGAGAAAACGGCAGCCGCGCAGCTTTTCGGTAACCAGACGCGTGACGATGCCGAGATCAGTGACTGAAGCGGAACGCCCCTCGCGGGATTCGATCACGAAACCGACCGGATCGCAGCTGTCATGCGTAATCGGTACCGGATCAATCTGAACGTCCCTGAACGTGAAAGCAGAGCCGGCTTCAAACTCGCTTACCTGAGTCTTCTTGAAATATTTATCGGCCTTGGCGTGAACCAGATGACTGGCGAAAACCGGCACATTGAATTTGCGCGCAAAAGAGCCGGCGCTCCGTATATGGTCAATATGCTCATGCGTTACCAGCACGGCATTGACGCGTGCGGCATCGATACCGACCTCTTCCATACGAAGCAGCGTCTCACGGAGCGACAGGCCGACATCTATCAGAACACGGGTGTCACCGGTTTCAAGATAGAGGCAGTTACCTTTGCTGCCGCTCGCCAGCGAACAGATTTTCACACAGACTCCAGGAATTCAGTTAATGGTGCGCCGATAGAGAATATCGACGATTGCAGAGGAACGATAACAGGATAAATTCATACTCCAAATTGCTGCGGATGACACTTGGACAAGAGATATTTATACACTGAAGAGGGCATCAGTTTCAAGGTTTATCGTCTTAAGCAGAGGACACCATGTTAAATCTCCGAGATATCCGCCCCGGTTATTTCGACATCGGGCCACCCCTCGTAGACCCACTCTTCCACCCGCTCCAGTACCTGCCTGGGAATCTGTTTATCCGGGCTGACGGTAACGAAAGCGAGTGCTCCCACTGCGGCATTATCCTGCCGGTCAACCTCGGCGCATGCAACATTGAAGCGGTTTCTCGCCCGTCCGAGGATGCTCTTGACGATGCCGCGTTTTTCTTTGAGGGAATGCGACGGCAGGGAGAGATGGATTTCAAGACAGAAGATGAACATTTTTAGAATTCACAATGTCGCGGCGTTCTCGGAAACGGTATCACGTCGCGGATATTCTCCATCCCGGAGAGGTACATCACAAGCCGCTCGAAGCCGAGCCCGAAACCGGCATGGGGGCAGCTCCCCCAGCGGCGGCTGTCCAGATACCACCAGAGCGGCTCTTGGGTAATACCCAGCTCGACCATCCGCGACTCCAGGCGATCAAGCCGCTCTTCGCGCTGACTGCCGCCGATGATCTCGCCGATCTTCGGAACCAGCAGATCCATCGCGGCCACGGTACGGCCATCGTCATTCTGCCTCATGTAGAAAGCTTTGATATCCTTCGGGTAGTTGAGGATAAAAACCGGACCGCCGACGATCTGCTCGGTGATATAGCGCTCATGCTCCGTCTGCAAATCCAGCCCCCACTCCACCGGATAGGCAAATGCGGCGCCCGATTTCTGCAGACGGTCGATCGCTTCGGTATATTCCATCCGGGCAAAATCGGCATCGGCCACCTTGCCGATCCGTTCGATCAGGCCGTTTTCGATATGTTTGTCAAAAAACGCCATGTCATCGGCACACTCATCCAAAGCAAAGCGGCAGAGATACCGGACAAATTTTTCCGCCAGATCGGCATCGTCGGCCAGGTTCGCAAACGCCATCTCCGGCTCGATCATCCAGAACTCGGAGGCGTGCCGCGCCGTGTTGGAATTTTCCGCCCGGAACGTCGGACCAAACGTATAGATATCGCCGAAAGCCAACGCAAACAGCTCCCCCTCTAACTGGCCGCTGACTGTCAGTCCGGTTTTCTGCCCGAAAAAATCCTGGCTGAAATCCGGCTGCCCCTCCAGCATGGGAGGCTCTGCCGCATCAAGTGTGCTGACGCGAAACAGTTCACCAGCCCCTTCACAATCGCTGGCGGTGATGATGGGGGTATGGACATACAGGAAACTCTCCTCGGAAAAAAAACGGTGGATGGCCTGCGCAAGGCGTGATCTCAGGCGAAAGACCGCCCCGAAGGTATTCGTGCGGGGGCGCAGATGCGCAATGGTACGGAGGTATTCGAACGAGTGCCGTTTTTTCTGAAGCGGAAAGGCAGCGTCAGCACCGCCGATTATCTCAATAGAACCGGCCGCCAGCTCCCATTTCTGACCGGATGCCGGAGATTCGACCAGAGTGCCGGCCACGGTGAGGGCGGTACCGGTGCCGATCCGGCAGATATCGGTAAAATTAGGCAAGCCAGACTCAGCCACTACCTGGATGCCGTCAATTGTCGAGCCGTCGTTCAGAACGATGAAACAGATCTCTTTTGAGGCTCTGACCGACCGTACCCACCCCGAAAAAGAACAGGGTGCCGACTTAGCACCCCGCTCAAGAATTTCCTTGATTCGCGTTCTCATGATGCACACCTCCTCAGGTTTGTCATGCATACATCTTGAACAGTTGAAGAACCAGCAGCGTAATTCCGGCGCCGATGCATGCGCCGACAATGATTTCCCGCATTGAATGAATCTTCATCAGCAGCCTTGAGTGGCTTACCATGGTTGCCAGCGATAGCGACAGAAGGGAGATGAGCGGGTCACGGGTGTTGAGAGATACCGCCGTGGCTATTGAAAACGCTACAGCAGCGTGGCCGCTCGGTATTCCGCCATGAAGCGGGGTGCCGGAACCGGTGGCGCTCTTTACGATTACGACGACAATAACCACGATCAGTACCGAAACGACCGTACCCATGTCGGAAACAGTGCCAAACATTGCAAGAACCTCCCCGAAACGCGGCATGACATATTTTGCCAGGATCAGATACCCCATGATGGCGGCACCGCAGGCGGTAATCAACACGGCGCCGGCAGCCGTATCCTTGGCGATTTTAGCCAGCGGATGGTAGCCTGGAGAGACGAGATCGACCACCGCTTCCACCGCCGTATTGAACATCTCGGCACAGAGTACCGACAGGATCGACAACGCCAGCAGAGCGAACTCCACCGGGGTAACCTTCAGAAACAGAACCGCCAGCAGCACGATAATGGCCGCAATGAAATGAAAACGCATGTTCTTTTCAGTGCGGGCCGCGTGCAGGATTCCTTCTACGGCACAGTTGGCCGATTCTATAAACCGGTCGGGCTTAACAACCCTTCCTTCTTCAGAATTCTGAATAGCTGCTGCTCCTTCTGCCGCATTTTTTCTGCTTCAGCCTCACCGCTCCGCTCATGATCATAGCCACACAGGTGCAAGATACCGTGCAACAGCAGGAATGACAGACGCTCGAAGAATGATAAACCACCCTCTTCGGCTTCCCGGGCGGCAGTATCGGCCGAAATTATCACATCTCCCAGAGCATACGGATTTACCCCTCCGCACTCACCTTCCTGCAGAGAAAATGAAATAACATTGGTTGGCCGATCCTTGTCAAGATATTCACGGTTAACAATCCGGATCGAGCGGTCACCCACAATCGACACTGACAGCTCCGTTCCGTCAGGACATCCCAAGGCGTTTAAGATTCTCTCCGCTATTTTTTTTAGGTTCCGGCTCTTGAGGGGCTGGCGCCTCTGGCGATTGTTCAGCAGTATCAACATGTGACACGACTCCATGTTCGGTTTTGTTATGGTCGCGGGTATCCGCTTTTTTGGAACGGTCACCCCCTTTGTATGCGGGCTCGGGGTAATCAATCCGGTGATGAAAGATACCATTCAGAATACCGGTAAAACTCTTGGCAATTTCGTGCAGATTTTTCAGGGTCAGCTCACACTCGTCCAGCTGACCGTCGATAAAAACATTGTTGATTAATTTCTGAACCAGCCCCTGAATACGGTCGGGCGTAGGGTTTACCAGGGTGCGGGAGGCCGCCTCTACACAGTCCGCCAGCATGACAATGCCCGCCTCGCGGGTCTGCGGTTTCGGGCCGGGATAGCGGAAATCCTTATCCTCGACGATCTGTCCGCTTGATGCAGCCTGGCTCTTGGCGCGTTCGTAAAAAAACTTGATCAGCGCAGTGCCGTGATGTTGGCGGATAATATCGATAATCGGCTGTCCCAGCCTGTTTTCACGAGCCAGCTCGGTCCCTTCCTTGATATGGGAAATCAGGATCAGCGCGCTCATGCTCGGCGTCAGTTTGTCATGGCGATTCTCTTCGCCGGCCTGGTTTTCAATGAAATAGAGCGGTTTTGCGGCCTTGCCGATATCGTGATAATAGGCGGCGACCCTCGCCAGCAGAGGATTTGCCCCGATGGATTCGGCGGCCGCCTCCACCAGGTTGCCGACGACAATGCTGTGGTGGTACGTACCCGGAGCCTTGACCATCAGCTCCCGAAGCACCGGAGAGTTGAGGTTTGCCAGCTCCAGCAGTTTGATATCGGTAGTATACTGAAAGAGCGTTTCAATGAGCGGAATAAAGCTGGAGACGAAGCCGGCGCTGATAAATCCGCTGAGCAGGGCAAAAAAGGCTATGTACAGGGTTTGTATTGTAAAAATGGCGTTGGTGAATATCTGAAACGACAGAGCCAGAGCCAGGTTGACGACCGAAACCTTGAGCCCGGCTGTGTAGATTGTGCCGCGACTGGTGCAATGCCGGACGCCGTGAGCACCGACAATACTCCCGAGCAGCGAATAGATCACTACCAGCATGTTGTTTTCGAACATGATTCCGAGCAGCGGGGCCAATATGGCGCAATAGACCAGCGCAACCTCGGAATTGATAAAGATACGAACTATCATCGCTCCGGCGGCAAAAGGAAACAGATAGAAATAACTTGAAGCATCTACCGAGGGGAATACCGGACCGATGTTATGAGTTATCAGAAGAGCGGTCTTGAAGCAGATAAAACTGATGGTAATCAGCAGAGAGATGATCAGAACATCTTTGTTGGTCGGATTGAATTTTCTGATGTTCTTGCAGGCGAAACGATAGGGGAAATAAAACAGCACCAGGATCAGCGCAAAGGTGCCAATCGCCGCAAACAGGATGCTGCCGCTGCGCTGATTTCCGAAGATTGCTTCAAGCTTGTGAAACTGTTCAGGGGTTATCCGTTCGCCGACCCGCACAACCATCTCCCCCTTCTGCAGTTTGAAGAGCACCGGGCGCACCGTCTCCATGGCGCGGCGGGAACGCACCTCGGATGCCTCGCGATTGTAGAAGAGGTTGGGAAGCAGGATTCTGGAAATCAGCGTCGAAATGCGGGCATTATCGGAGTTTGCTCCCAGCCCCTTAAAATTCCAGGCAGCAACCAGCCGGCGAGCTTCGCCAATTTCGGTAAAACCGCTGATAACATCGTCCCCGATTATGGGGTGACCATTGTTGTCGGAAATTTCGAGCCCACGACGAGTGTCTGTCTGAAAGACCTTTCCATCAAGAACAATCTTTCGTTCATACAGCTCATCCAGCAATTCGGTGGCACTTGTCATAAAAAGCTTGTCGGACTTGATCCGGATCAACGCCATAATTTCAGCATCACTCAAATCCGTATCCAATAACGGCGTCAGCTGAGCACGCCACTCGGAAAAGCTCTTTACCGGTTCTTTATCAAGACCTGAACGAATTAAAGCAAGCGCCTGCTGCAGCTTGTCGCAAAGAGCACCCGGCACCTGATCGCTCAGGTTATACACAACCGGGGCATTACCGGCGGCATCTTTACGGCGCTGTTCCGTCAATGCCTTGTCTTCTACAAGCTGATCCTGGGTTACCCGGATGTCGGATGAAGCGATATCGCCGATTTTATAGGAAAGTTCAGAGGTATGTTGGCTGGGGAGTATCGCCAGTGTCA
The DNA here is from genome assembly GCA_903925005.1 of uncultured Geobacteraceae bacterium. Lineage (GTDB taxonomy): Bacteria > Desulfobacterota > Desulfuromonadia > Geobacterales > Pseudopelobacteraceae > JACRCG01. Next base: position 422 of record CAIYDX010000385.1, on the reverse strand, counting down.
ACAACAGTGCGGTAGAGATGAGAAGAATGAAACGGTTGCGGCGAGACGTTTCCGGATTGGAGAACCTCTTGACCAGAGAATCAAGCAGATTCGATCCGAACTGACTCAAATAGGTCAGAGTATGTTGTTCCTGCTTACCGTCGGATTGTTCGGACATAGATTACATGCGCCACTTGATCAATTGGATTTCAGCATTTACAACAAGGGTGGAATTGTAGTCTGATTACCAAAACGTGTCAACAAAACTACGCCACAATTTCTGTCAACATTAAGTTGGCGCCACCGCCAGGTTATTCCATTTCTAAATCAAGAGTGAGCTTATAATCCATGGCCATGATACTATCGACTGTACGCGTTGCTGGTTATCTTCCATCTCCTTGAGCGACTGGCAGAGATGATTTTCAAGAGCACCTATGCTTTTA
>CAIYDX010000384.1 GCA_903925005.1 uncultured Geobacteraceae bacterium | reverse complement strand
CAAAATGGTCAAGGGTGATCTGCGCGGCGATATGGCACTGCTGCGCATTCAGGGAACCGGCCCATTCCCGTACGCGACTCTCGGCAACTCCGATGCAGCCAGAACCGGTGACATGGTGTTGACTATCGGCAGTCCGTTCGGCTTTGAACAGACCGTCACTTCTGGAATGATCAGCAGCCGCAACCGGAGCATGCAGGTGGGCGACATCGTGTATGAAAATCTCATTCAGACCGATTCAGCGCTCAACAGCGGCAGTAGCGGCGGGCCGATGCTCAATGTTCGCGGCGAAGTGATCGCCATAAACACTGCTATCTTTGCGCCGACCGGTGTATTCAACGGCATCGGCTTTGCCATTCCGATCAATCGTGCCGCTGAACTGGTCGGCGGAGTCATTGACTTTAACAATACAGCACCCGGTGCCGCAGTCGGCCAGCTGGTTGCCTGGAGCAGCCAGGGGCGACAGATCGGCAATAACTACCGGCTACCGAACGGCCAGACGGTCATTGCACCACACGGTCCACTTGGCTCCTGTGTCGATTGTCATCCGCAGCTGTTTGAACCCCAGGCAGCCACTCCTGCTGCCTTGACTGCTCCGAACGGAATGTTCTATGGTTTTGGGAGAGGCGGTGGACGCGGGCAACACGGCGCAGGTAACTTTGGTGCGGGGCAGCGCATGGTATACGCCGAACCGTTGCTCGGCGTGGGAGTTGTTGATGTTGATGACATAATCTGTCGCCAGGCCCGGATGCTGCACCCGGAAGGAGTGCTGATCATCAGTGTCATTCCCGGCAGAGCCGCCGCTGCAGCGGGCATTCAGCAGGGCGACATTCTGCTGCGGATAGCCGGAAGGAAAATTCAGAATATTGCCAGTCTCAACACTCTCCTTGCAACTCAAACCCGTGGCCGTGCCTTTGAACTTGTCTACATACGCAATGGCTCTCGTCAGAGCACCACGATCAAAACAGGGAGTCAGAGTCCACCTTGAAAGAGATTATTGAAAAATTGTACCCGGAAGAGTTTGGTGTAATTGTCGTCAAGCCGGAGACTCTTCCCCTGAAGCGGTCCAGGATGGCGAGAATCTGGTTGTCTCTTTGGTCCAGGCAGAGCCGCGTCGGCAAAACTGTCATCATCGCATGTATCATGGTACTGATAACCGGCTGTATCCTTTACTACAACCTGTTTATTACCGAGTTATACGATGTTCATCTTGAAACAGCACAGATGGAGGCGGAGATTAATCGCAAAAACACCCTGATTCCTGGGTTGGCAAAGGTTGTCGAAGATTACATGACGTATGAAGGAAGGGTGTTTGTCCATGCGGTGGATGTCAGAAATGCTCTTGAACCATTCAAGGAGCAGGCTGCCAAAGGGGGGCTAACGATGGATAAGCAGACATTCACCAGATTCAAATCAGCGATATCACAGTTTCAGGCGGTTTCTGAGAACTACCCGGATCTGAAAACATCGGAAGCGTACCTTAAATTTATGCTGGAGCTTACCAACACCGAAAGGCGGATGGCAGGTGCCAGAAACAGGTACAGTATAGCTGTGAATCGTTATAACACGGCCCTCTCCCTGCTGCCGGGATCTGTTTTCGGATATGTTCTCGGGTTTAAACCGGCACAATCTTTTGTCGCCGATAAACCAAAATAGCGGAGTGAGATGATGCCTGTAAAATGGTTACTAACCCTGGCCGTGAGTTTTTTCTGTATTCTGCCGGTGACACACTCCACTGCGGCAGGACAGCAGGTTACCGTATGCATTCAGTGCCACAGCGCACTCACGCCCAGGCTCAGTGATCCGGTTAAACTCTGGCAGGTCAGTATTCATGCCGAACGGGGCATCGGTTGTACTGCCTGCCATGGCGGCGACCCGCTGGATTCCGTCCAGTCCATGAGCACAGCCAGAGGCTTTCGCGGCGTGCCGATAGCCACGGCACTACCGGCACTGTGCGGTGGTTGCCATAGCGCAATTACCACCTATTACATGCGCAGTGAACATGGCAGAGCCCTCGGTAGAGGCGGTCCTTCTTGCATCACCTGTCACGGCAGTCACGACATCAAGAAAGCGTCACCGGATCTCCTCGGCAGAAAGTACTGCTCACAGTGCCACACCTTTGAAAAGGCCCGACTTATTCGCAGCGCCATGTTGAAACGCGATTCCATGCTCATGGGCTACGAGAATAAAATCAAAAATATGAAGGTGCAGGGGATTGAAACCGGGCAACTGGAAAACCAACTCCATTCGCTACGTGGCCGCTTTCATGCGGTATTTCACAGTTTTGATATCGAACTGATTATTAAAGAGTCTGAGCAAATCCAGGCTGAACTTGAAAAGAGCATTGGGGCAGGCGGAACAGGATCAGGGTTGTCGGCCGGTATAGTTACCGTCGGCAGTGTGCTCCTGGGGGGACTGTTGTTTTTTCTGGTCAGGAGAATGAGGATTGACGCGTAGGCCAGATCGGACCTGTACAATCGTTTGTGTAAAAGCTGAAATTCGGTAAAACAAACCTAAGGAGGGATATACCGACTTACTAAAATACATTTTTTTTGTAAACTTGCTATCCGATGAAGTTGTGATATTCTCAAATTAAGCAATTATTATAAGCAAAAGAGGAGGTCTGTCATGAGTATTAAGATATTCAGCTTTAAAGGGTTAAATGGAATTATGACGGTTCTGAGTATTGTTATTCCTGTTGTTACGTGGCTTGTTGAAAAGGCTCGTAATAATAAGCTTGAGCCAATTATGTATGAAACGGCTGGAAATAATGTGAAGAAACCGCTGGGATAGATTTTCTGGTTCAGAAGGTAGGGAAGTGAATAGGCAAAGAGGTACTCAACCAGGCAGATTGGATTAGGAGTTCTTGTTGGCAACGAATACCGATATAGGGAGGAACTGTTATGAAGTTCAAATATGTT
>CAIYDX010000383.1 GCA_903925005.1 uncultured Geobacteraceae bacterium | reverse complement strand
CTGTTTGGCCCTGTTTTGACATCGCTTCGCTTTGCTTATCTATATCAGCATAAGCTAGGTCTACATCTTGTGGCTCGTACAGTTTCGTTCGTTTAATTTCGACAAATTCATTGTTCAGAAATCTGTACCACACCTCATCTCGCAGCCCCAGTACGAATGGGAAGTCTTCTGACGTCTCGTGCGTGATAATCTCGATTCTGCCATCGTTATCGACATCTTCAGCAATGAATCCAGATGGTGTATTCGTTAAGAGTTCAGCAATAAATTTGAACTCCCGATTTCGGAGTCCGAAGACCTGCATCGCTGAACCATGAGCACCGTAAGGATATTGGACTATCAGTTCTTCTTGTTCATCTCCATCCAAATCAACATATTTGGAATGAAGCATCTTTTCGGAGCTCATCATTCCGTACAACTCTGCAGTTTCAGATTGGTTGCTTTGTAGAAGCCTTGTCATATTGTCAAGGACCTGCGATGGCAAGCTACGCAAAATACCATTTAGCTCTGCCTCCGCATTCCTTGCTCGTGAATTTTGCCAGAAGGCTATGCCAATGCTTATGGCAATGCCCAGAATCCCGAGGATTAATCCTAATATTGTAAGTGGGTCCATTTTGTCTTCCTCAGTTTTGCCAACGGGCTGGGAGATCACCCGGGGGAGGTCTAAACTCCGGTGCATCTTCCTGGTTGGGCTACGGGACAGCCCTTCTAGGATGTGTGCTCTGGGACGTGTTGTCAATTCTTCCCTCTTTCAACGGCTGGGCGGTGACCTGGCGCAGGTTTATTAGCGCTCAGATCCACTGGCCTTGTTGGTAACTGCATCTTCTCGCTCTTTATAAATTGGCAGCCGTTGCTGATTTCCCATCTGGCTTTACCGATGTATCTTCCATTAGAATCTCTGTTAACTTTTGCTCCGGAGCCCACAGCCCAGTTTCTGCTTTTACATACGTTCTGCACACTTGAACAATTTTATTCTGGTCGCCGAAGCGAACCTTTTGTGCTTCAATTTCAGTCAAAACCTCGAAAGCGTTTCCAGCAAAGCCTGAAGTAGAGAGAAACAAGCCGTTTGTATCCTGCTCTTTTAACACGACGTTCACGAATTTCTTTATGTCCTTACCAGGGACTTTCTGCCCACAAGTCCAGTGTTTCACCTCGGCGATAAATGAGTGTACTTTGCCCCCCTCGACGCAGGAGCATATAATGTCACGCCCACCATCTTTTGCTGGGCGCGTAAGTTCTACTTTAAAACCTATCCCATCAAGCGCCTCAGCGAGAAGCCTTTCAAGATCCCGCCACTCAACCTCGCCTAAAACTGCAGGTGTCGCCGCAATGGCGCGAATTAATGCTTTTGCCATCTCAATCACCGCAACACGCACTGGTGATGCTGGAGGGGTAATCTGGTAACGTATACGAGCTATCCAAGTCCGGATTTGATCAAAATTGGCCACACTGACATTTACTTCTGCTGCTTGATTTGCCACCTGCAGTCCAGCTTGTGATAAGCCACTATTCGTCAGCAGAAGATATTGATCAAAATCACCTTGCGTCGCTAATCCAATAAGCCTGTGAACTGCTTCTGCCCCGAATGGACGATTGTGCGGCGAAAATTTCAATTCAATCGCCATTCGCTCAAGCTTGTCCTCGCCAATCTCCCGATGAGCCAGGAAGTCAATTTCATAGTTCTGATGCCTGACATTCGCCTCGATTTCATAGCCGTTGTAGCTGAAAATTGGAGTCAGGATGGCCATCAGTTCTTGTTCGGCATCCTTTGGCGTGACCGTCAAGGGATTGGCAGAGATACTCGCTAGTCGAGACTCAACAGCATCTAATACTGCAATATCCATGGCTTTTATTCCTTGTTTTACCAACGGGGCCGCCGTTGACCCGGTTGGGCAGCCTTATCGCCCGGTCGGTGTCCAACGGTGTTGTTGGGAATCATCTTTTCAGATTATTCCACTTTCAAGCCCCCTCCGACGTGTTTGCTATTGTTGGGGTTCACGAAGTCTAACTTTCAGAGCGCGCTTAACCTCCCACATTTTGTTGTAGTTTCTGAAGTGCCACCACTCGAAAGTGAGATATCCATGCTCTGATTTTATAGTGGGGGCTTGAATGTAACCTGTAAAACCCTTTACTTCCTCCGGCTTTTGGAAACTTATTCGATACAGCATATCCCCGGTGTCAGTATATTTGGTTATGACCATTTTGTTAGTCAACTCAAGATGAGCGTAGTACAAAATGTATTCTTTATCACAGAGCCTATGTGCGCCAGTACTCAAGTTTGATTTATTGTAAGGGCCTTTTTTTTGACCGGTTGAATCTTTAGAAAATCGTTTGCCCAACCATGGGTCTTTCGGATCGGCCTGTTTGAATAAAGATTTACAATACTTTGAATACTCAGAACGTTCTTTATCACTTACTAGATGGCTCCATTCATTTTTTTCAATCAATCGAATAGGATTGTAATTATTCGTTTCCAGTATCTCCAAAGTGACTTCTTGCGGTGGCGGCAACACTACTTCGGCTTCTAAGGGAAGAGGCGAGCGGCAATCGTTCTTAAAGCGAATATTCCTATAACTACGATCCTTTAAAAAGTAGTCCCAAGTATCGTAGTTCTCCGGTATGTCTGCAGTAAAAGACCCGTTAGTCGCCCTCTTGTTCGCTCTGTATCTATCCGAAATGAACTCTTTACTTTGTCGCTTACCGTTATGCATGTACGCACCATCGTAACTCGCGGACAGATTGGCCGTCCGCAAGACTTTGGGTGCTAGATTTTTTGGTAAAGGGCTCCATTTGGACGTCTCTTGATCATACCTCAAATACACATAAGGAATCTCTGGGCAACCGTATAACTTCACATTCGAAAATACACGGGAGGACCTGACGACCAAGTAGGGGATGCCATCAACAAAATCAAGCATTATTGGATTAACATCCTGCTCTCCTGACCATTTGATCGTCTTACCCGTATCTGGATTTTTGGCTTCAAGTGAGTATTCGTCTGGCCACCAGCCAAGCGAAGATATTTCTCCCCCTCCAAAATGGAAGACGACCTTCCGATGCACTTCAACTGTAAGTCCGTCGTGCAGCAATGCTTCGTCGTCCCATTTTTCTTCACGGGCAAAAGCAATGATTGGCAAGAAAAGCATTGCCAGCAGGATACAACTAAAATAAGGCCTCATAAGTCTCTTAGTCAATGATTGCCTCCAACTCGTTAATCAACGGTTTCCCTATATAAGTAACTTGTTACCTATATAGGCTACTTGTTGCTTATATAGGAAACCACCGGTGCACCTATATAAGGTGTTTTCGCCCGTGATACTACTCAGCAGATATTCGTGATTCAAGCGTTGTGACGCGAATTAATCGATATGGCACGACCATATTTTGGAAAATAAAAGCCAGATCAGGCACTCCCCGTTCCCCCACTGTTCACGACTCCAAACCCTTTGGCCTTTTCGCTTGCAGCTGTTTATCAAACTACAACGTTCACCACCATACCATCAGAGACACTTGCTAGTCGGCCATCGTTCGTCCAGGATCTTGCGCATTATTCCCATGCCTCGCGCTCTTCACGAATCTGATCGTTAATCTCGTCCGGAGACAACCGTAAAGCCGCCGCAATACGATTGCTTTTCAAGAAATCCAGCAAAGTTGCACTGTTTCCAGCCTTCCCGTAAGACACAGAAGAGCAGTTCGCTACAGTTGTCTTTTCGCACACTTGTCCATAATGTGCCATATGTGGTTTCCCCTTGTTAAGAATATGCATTAAATTATATGCATATTTTACGTAACGCAATGACAATTCAGGCTCAGATTCCTGCTTTTTCCAGATCAAGCGCCACCAACTTTAACAAGGCATCATCATCCATCTCGGTCAACAGGGTTTCCGCACCTTCCAGCAGTTCCGTCGTCAGTCCCGCCTTGGCGGCAATCAAGGCGTCGATCTTCTCTTCCACCGTCCCCTTGCAGACAAACTTGTGCACCATGACGTTCTTCTTTTGACCGATGCGGAAGGCGCGGTCGGTGGCTTGATTCTCCACCGCCGGATTCCACCAGCGGTCAAAATGAATGACATGACCGGCGGCGGTCAAATTGAGGCCGGAGCCGCCCGCCTTGAGGGAGAGCACAAAGAATGGCGGGCCATCCTCATGCTGGAAGCGGTCCACCAGTTTTTTCCGTTCGAATACCGGCGTGCCGCCATGCAGCACCAGGCCGGGGCGGCCAAACAGCGTGGCCAGAAACGTGGCTATCGGCCCAGTCATCTCCCGGAACTGGGTAAAGATGAGCACCTTTTCCTGACGCGAGGCTATCTCCTCAGCCAGTTCGTGCAGCCGGATAAACTTGCCGCTCCGCTCTTCGGCAAAGTCGCCGTCACCCAAAGACTGACCGGGGTGGTTGCAGATCTGCTTGAACTTCATCAGAGATGAGAGAATCAGCCCTCGCCGCTTCATCCCCCCCTCCTGCTGCTCTTTGAGCGCAGCGGCCAGATCCTGCATCGCCTGGGCGTACAGCCGCGCCTGAACCTTGCTGAGGCCGCACCAGGCCGCCATCTCGACCTTGTCCGGCAGATCGTTGATAACACTTCGATCGCTTTTCAGACGGCGCAGAATATACGGCTGCACCAGTGAGCGGAGCGGAGCGTAGGAAGGTGGTTCGCACTGTTCCAGAGAAGAGACGAACTGTTTGAAACGGGGCGCGGAACCGAGCAGGCCGGGACAGATGAAGTCGAATAGCGACCAGAGATCGGAGAGGCGGTTTTCTATCGGGGTGCCGGTCAGAGCAATGCGCGCCCTGCCGGTGAGGGACTTGACCGCCCTGGCCTGCTGCGTGCCGGGGTTTTTGATCGCCTGGGCTTCGTCCAGCACGATCAGGTTCCAGTTCAATCTTTTGAGCCATTCCTGGCGCTGTAGCATGCCGTAGGTAGTCAGCACCGCATCGGCTGACAAAAGCGCCTGTTCAGGGGAGGCAGCAATGCGTTCAAGTTCTGTCCGTTCCATCTCCGACTGATGCAGACAGACGGCCGACAACGACGGGGCAAAGCGCGCCAATTCGCTCTTCCAGTTGGAGAGCAGCGATGCCGGCAGCACCAGCAAACTGGGAACCTTTTTCCCGGCACGTGCCTTTTGCGCCAGCAGGAGGGAGATTACCTGAATGGTCTTCCCCAGCCCCATGTCGTCGGCCAGACAGGCGCCCAGTCCCAGTTCGGAGAGGAACCAGAGCCAGTTTAGGCCGGTCTGCTGATAGGGTCGCAGAACCGCGTGCAGATCGGTTCCGGCCTGCACCGCCGCCAGCCGGGCCGGCTCGCGCAATCCGGCCAGCATCTCCCGCAACCGGTCCCCCGCTTCAACAAAGGCCCAACCGGTTTCATCAAGCATCGGGTCACTGCCGGAAAGATCGCGCCGGGCTCCGGCCAAAAGACGCATCCCTTCGACAAACGACAGACCATCATCACCCGCCTCAGCTTCAACCCGCCGCCACTGTTCCAGCGCTTCGCGAAGCTTGTCGCCATCCACCTCAACCCACTCCCCCCGCAAAAAAGTCAGCCCCTCCCCCGCCGAGATCAATGCGGCGATCTCCTCCGGCGTGAGATCGGCGCCGTTCAGGGTCAGCTGCACCCTGAAATCGAGCAGCGCCCTGGCGGAAAGGGTTTCTCCGCTGTTCGAACCGATGGAGACCTGTACACGGGGACGGGGACGTTTTTTCCACCAGTCCGGAAGTCGCACGACAAGACCGCTCTCCTCCAGAAGCGGCACATCCTTCAGAAACTGGTAAGCCTCCTCCGGCGTCCAGGCCAACGGGTGATAGATATCGTCACTCTCAAGCAGCTCCCGCACCCAGTCACAACGACCGCTTGCTTCGTGGATCGGCTCCAGCAAGCGCAACAACGCGGCACGGTTTTTGGCTCCGGCATATTCACTCAGCGCCTGATTTAGCGGCAGGTGCTGGGCTCTGGCATTCTTACCCAATCGGGGGACGTAGGTTGCCATGAAGGCGAAGGGAAATTCCGGATCATTTTTGTTTTCTGCAAGATGGAAACAGATCCGCCCCACATGGTGCCAGAGCGGCGCATGCTCGCGCAGGAAACCGGCCAGCCCCTCCGCATTGCGAGCAATCGCATTCAGAACCCATTTATCAAGATCGCTCCAGATGGCGGCAAAAACGTCAGCAGTACAATATTCGGCGCCCGGCATGGGGGGAATGCACAGAGCCAAATGGGCAAGAATCGAAGCATCGGGAGGGGGGATCGGCTCAAGCCGTTCGGCATTTGGCTGGCTTTGACAGAGCAGCAGAAGGTATCGGGCACCATAATCCCGCCAGAACAGCCAGGAGAGCGGCCAGTCAGGAGCAGGCCTGCCACCGGCAAGAGCTATAATCCCTGCAGCCGGGGAGGCGGCAAAAGCCCGTTCAACCGTTTCAGCGCGATACGGACTCGCACCGGTTACCTCGGACGGCAAAACATCCGTGGCGATCATGACCAAATGTCCGGTTGGCGTTATGGCAAGGGTCATAATTAGTTCGATTCGACCTCGCGGGTAATAAACGGTAGCCGTTCAAACTCGACATCATCCTTCGGAAGCGCAAGCAAATGATCCACAAAACGCGGTATGGAGACGGGGTTGAACTTTTCGAGGCGCATATATTCATCAGCGGCAACAACCACGACTACTTCACGCCCCCGCCTGGTCACATGCTGCGGTTCACCATGAATAGCCGCCTCAACTACTTTACTGAACTGGTTTTTGGCATCCTTTAATCGCCACCATCCAGAATTCATACCATCCTCCAAAAACAATCTAGCCAGATTAACTGGCCGGATTGTGATGAGAATCAGTTTTTTGTCAATATAAATGGCTACTCCACATTCTGAACCTGCTCCCGCATTTTTTCCATTTCCGCCTTGATCTGAATGACCAGGTTAGTGATGCCGGCATCATTCGATTTAGAGCCGATCGTGTTGACCTCCCGGTTCATCTCCTGCATCAGGAAATCAAGCTTGCGCCCTACCGGTTCACTGCTGCGCAGCGCCTCATCGAACTGATTGAAATGGCTCGAAAGCCGGACCAACTCTTCCGTTATATCAGAACGGTCGGCCAACAGCGCCACTTCCTGCGCCAAACGGCTTGCATCCATCTCGGCGCCTTCAAGCAGCAGCTCCAACCTTGTTTTCAATTTCTGGCGGTATTCCGTCACCACCTGCGGTGTCCGTTCGCCTATCTGCGCCGTCCATTCGGCAATTTGTATCCGCCTGGCTTTCAGGTCGTCGGCAAGAGCCGCACCTTCCCGACAGCGCATACCATCCAGTGTATCAACGGCACCCTTCACCGCCTCCATAAGCTGAGGTTGTAATTCCGCTTCATCAACCGAACCGGCCACCTCTTTTACCACTCCCTTTTGTGACATTATAAATGATGGTGCGGCATCCTGAGGCAGATTCAGCTCCTTTGACAAACGGGTGTAGGCGTCATGATAAGCACGTGCCACAACCATATCCAATTGAGGGATGGTATGTACTGTCGCGGCTTCATCCCACTGCACGGAAATATCGATCTTGCCCCTTTTGAGTACCGAGGCCGCCAGCCGTTTCACCTCGTTTTCAAACGGGTACAACGACCGAGGCAACCGTACTGAAATTTCGCCATAGCGGTGATTGACGGAACGAATCTCGACCAGAAAAGTGCCGTTTGGGGTGGCTGCTTCCCCTTTGCCATATCCAGTCATGCTTTTGAGCACTTAGACTACCTCCATTGTTTTACCTTCACATACCGTAATTCCTGCTTGTTTGTCCAGCCAATTCCGGTATAGTTCAAGGTATGCCGACACTTAGACTCATAACCAGCTCTTCTCAACGACGCCTGTTAGAGACACTTGCCGACAACCTCCGCTCTGCGCCGCTGTCACCGCTCGAAAACGAGAGTATCGTTGTTCTCAGTAATGGCATGGCCCGCTGGATTTCTATGGAGCTTGCAACCCGTCTCGGAGTATCCGCCGGCCTTGAGTTCAGCTTTCCCAACGATCTACTCGATCGGTGCTTCAAAACAATACTTCCCGAGTCACATTCATCGTTTCCATTCAGTCATACTTCGCTGACCTGGCGCATCGCATCGAAGTTGCCGTCACTGGCGCATCAGGACGGTTTTGAACAGATTGCCGCCTATCTTGGCGATAACCGCGATGACCGCCGTTTGCTGCAGATATCACGCTCCCTGGCCGACTGTTTCGACCAATATACGATATTCCGTCCGGAAATGGTTTGTGCCTGGGATGACGGCGTCGATGATGACTGGCAGGCGCAGTTATGGCGCGCTCTCGGCAGCGACTGCCATGGCAGCCACCGGGCGGCACTGCTGAAAGCGCTGCAGCGTCACGTTGCCGGCGGCGCCCCTCCTGACGGCGCACTCCCCCGCCGTGTCAGCCTGTTCGGGATATCTTACCTCCCCCCGTTTCATCTGGAAGCTTTGAGACTGCTTTCGACCTATTGCGACGTGACCTGCTATCTCCTGAACCCATGCGGGCAATACTGGGGAACAATCATTTCCGAGAAAAGAAAATCCCGGTTGGCACTGCAGTCGACGCTCCCGGCGGAAGCGGAAGAGTATTACGAAACTGGCAATCCGCTCCTTTCGTCACTCGGCACCCTGGGGCAGGAATTCTTTGAGACGATGCTGGAATACGGCTTTGATCCGGAAGAGTTGGACAGTGAACCAGAAAATCCCCTCCCGTCAAGGGAGGGGGAAAAAAGCTTTATTCTGGCCACGATCCAAAACGACATCCTCACCCTGTTCGACCGCCCCGCCTCCGGCACAAAATGTGTCGTTGACGGAGATGACCGTTCAATTCAGATTCATTCATGCCACGGAACGCTGCGCGAGATGGAAATTCTTTACGACAACCTGCTTGCTCAGTTTGACGAACTTTCCGAACTTGAGCCTCGCCATATCGTTGTGATGATCCCGGATATTGAAACTTACGCTCCGTACATCAGCTCCGTTTTCGGCAGTCGCTCGACCGGCAGGCCGCCGCTCCCCCATGCCATTGCCGACCGCAGCATGCGCAGGGAAAGCCTTTTTGTCGATGCATTCCTCAAAATCATCGACATGGCCACAGAACGTTTCGAACTTCATGAAATTCTCGATCTGCTGGAAACCCCGGTTATCATGAACCGTTTCGCTATCGATGAAAATGAGGTCATCGTCATCAAAAACTGGCTCACTGAGTGTAATGTCCGCTGGGGGCTCGATGCCGATCACCGTGCCGATCTCGGTTTTCCGCGCTATGCCGATTTCAGCTGGCAGGCCGGACTGGACAGGCTGTTTCTCGGCTACGCGATGTCGCCCGACGATACTTCGACATTCGGCGGCATCCTCCCCTACCCGGCCTGTTCAGGGCGCCAGGCGGAGGTCCTGGGGAAACTGGCGGAATTCATCGCCACTGTCCGGGACAACAACTTTCGCTTCAGCGTCCCTCATACCCTTCCCGAATGGGCCGATATATTCACCGCGACAACTGCCCGGATGCTGCTGGCTGACGAAAGCGATGCCACGGGATCGCTCGTTGTTTCCAAAGCACTTAATTCGCTTCGCGAGGCCTGTTCGCTTTATGGTTTCACAAAGCCGATAGCGCTCGATGCGGTGCGTGACCACCTTGCCGAAGCAATGGCCGGAAGTGGCGGCGGCTATGGCTTCATGGGGGGGGCGATTACCTTTTGCGCAATGCTGCCGATGCGAAGTATTCCGATGCGGATAATCTGGCTGGCCGGCATGAATGACGGACAGTTTCCCCGCACCGAAAGACCTCCCGGATTCAGCCTGATGAACGGTGCCAGACGACGAGGAGACCGTTCGCTTAGGGATGAGGACCGTTACCTGTTTCTTGAAGCACTGATGGCGGCGGAAGATCGCTTTTGCATCAGTTATAACGGTCAGAGTGACCGCGACAACAGCGCCCTACCCCCCTCGGTTCTGGTAGCCGAACTGAGCGATTATGTCACGAAGGGATTTGTCCGGTCAGACGGCACACCGCCGGCATCAATATATATCCGTCACCGTCTTCAGGGCTTCAGTCCGTTTTACTTCGACGGCCACGACCCGGCACACCTTTTCAGTTACGACCGGGAAAGCTGTCAGGCTCTTGAAGCCGGACGCCTGTCGGGGCGGTCACATCGCGAGTTTATGGTAGAACCGCTGCCGCTTGATCCCGCCTCGATCCTGCAGATAGACAGGCAGCAGCTGGCGCGTTTCCTGGCAAATCCGGCCGACGCGTTTCTCGAACAGCGCCTTCGGGTTACACCGTTCAACCCGGCTGAAGAGCCGGATGATTCCGAACCGTTTTCGCTGGACGCGCTTTCGCGCTATTCACTTGCGCAGGAGTTTGTCAACCGGCTGCTTAACGGGGCAGAGCGTGACGACTGCCTGGCGGCGGCACGGTCCCGCGGGCTGCTGCCACCACTATCGGCCGGTAAAGCCGTCTTCGATGCCGTCTGGGAGAAGAGCAGACTGTTCGCGGCGGCGCTTGAGCCGCAGCTCGGCTCACCGCTGGATGCGCTTACGATCACGTTTGATCATGACAAGGTGCGTCTGCGCGCTGTTCTCGAAAATTGCCTAAGCGGCACACATACCCGCTGGCGCTGTGCCGGGATGAAGGGGAAGGATCGGCTCGCCATCTGGCTTGATCACCTGTTGCTGAATATTGCCAAGGCGGACGGCTACCCGCTGCGGAGCATAATGATCGCGAATGATACGAAGCTGGAGCTGCCGCCGATTGAACATGCGGGGAAAATCCTAAGCGGTCTGCTCGACGTTTATTGCGAAGGCATGACCCGCCCGCTCCCGTTTTTCCCGGAAACTTCCTGGGCCTTTATGAAAGAGGGACAGCAGAAGGCCGAAAGCTGTTGGCGTGGCAATCAACGACTGGGATTCCCCGGCGAATGCGAAAATCAGGCGGTGGCTCTCTGTTTTGGCGGCGTGGAACCGTGGGGGGAAGAGTTCTGTTCATTGGCAGAGCGGATCTATGGGCCGTTGATAGCGGTTATACCATAAAGTCACCAGCCATTATCTGATGCTTATCGGAGGCACCATGAGTACCGACACATCTTCATTAAATTTTTACCGCGAGTTGCCTGCCCTGCTCTCCCTGGCGGAAGTTACGCTAAGCCGGCTGCATGCCGATCTGCCCGAAGACTGGTGGATCGTGGTCGCCGACGTTGCAGGGTCGACCAAAGCCATCGAGGAGGGCGCATACAAAAAAGTGAACACGGTCGGCGTCGCCTGCATCGCTGCAGTGATCAACGTCGACAAGAGCATCGACCTGCCGTTCGTATTTGGCGGTGATGGAGCCACCTTCGCTATTCCGGGAATGCTTCGCGAACAGGTCATCCGTGCCCTGAGGGGCGCGCAGAAATTAGCCAGGGATGGTTTCGAATTGTCCCTGCGCGTCGGTCTGGTACGGGTAGAGGATTTGGTTGCCGAGGGGTATTGGGTGAAAATGGCCAAGGTGCAGCTGTCCCATAATGTCATGCAACCGGCACTGTCAGGGCGAGGCTGGGAGGAAGCGGAGCGGCGCGTTAAAACGCCGGATGCTCCCAATGTTATCCATGTCGAGGAAACCGGCGGACCGGCAGAAGCCAACTTCGAGGGGTTCGAATGCCGTTGGCAGGGGGTGCCGAGCTTCAAGGATCACAAACTCGCCCTGCTGATTGCCGCCATCTCGCAAAACGCCGATACCAACCTGGCCACCTACCAGCGTGTATTCGACAAGATCAATGCGATCTACGGCGATGTGCCCCAGTATCATCCACTGCGCGCCGACCGGCTGCAGTTGACATTCAATCCACGACTGCTGGGTCACGAATGGCGAGTTCGAT
The DNA here is from genome assembly GCA_903925005.1 of uncultured Geobacteraceae bacterium. Lineage (GTDB taxonomy): Bacteria > Desulfobacterota > Desulfuromonadia > Geobacterales > Pseudopelobacteraceae > JACRCG01. The sequence continues at coordinate 6,051 of CAIYDX010000383.1, read as the reverse complement.
CCTTGCGGCTGAATCCATTCAAAAGAATCTCCTACTTTTTGCATATGCTGCTGCAGAACCTGTCCGGCCGCATCCTGTTCGGCAGCCGCCAGGCTGCCGGGAAGACACAATGGAGCCGCTATCGCGACGAAATGATGGTAAACTCCGACTTCCGCAAGTTTGACGGCATGCTGCGCATGGTTATGGACGGCAGTGAGGAACAGTCAAACGAGTTACAGGATTATCTGGAAGACGAGTATCGTAACGGCAAATTGGTCTACGGAATTCACAAATCTCGAGAGGCGCTGGTGACATGTATTGTCGAGTCATATACCGGCAAACATATGCATTTCATTGACGGCAGCGATGGCGGCTATGCTCTGGCGGCACTTGAGCTGAAACGCCGGTTAAAGACAATCTTCTGAGTATTTTTGGAAGTATTATATTTACGTTATAAATGTATATTTTCACGCCTCAAATATATGTGAGATAACGGATTGCCCCCTCTCCTCTTGACAAAACGGCCACACAGGTAAATAATTCGCCCTCTGAGTGCCAACATTTCCAAAAGGAATTTACAATGCGCATTGAAAGCGATTTTCTTGTTATCGGCAGCGGCATCGCAGGCCTCTCCTATGCCCTCCAGGCAGCCAACCATGGCAACGTTGCCATTGTTACCAAACGTGATATTTCCGAATCCGCCACAAAATATGCCCAGGGTGGCATAGCCTCCGTATATTCCGACGACGACTCCTTTGATGCCCATGTCGAGGATACACTTGTTGCCGGGGCCGGAATCTGCCATGAAGATGTTGTCAGGATGGTGGTCGAGGAAGGACCGCAGACCATCCGTAACCTGATCGAGTGGGGGGTTAAGTTCACCACCAGCGGCGAATCATACGACCTGACCCGCGAGGGGGGGCACAGTGCTCGGCGTATTCTGCATGCCGAGGATATCACCGGCCGCGAGATCGAACGGGCGCTGGTCGAAGCGGTCAAGCAACACCCATCGATTACGATCTATGAAAACCACATCGCCATCGACCTGATCACCTCTGCCAAGATCGAACGCCGGCGGCTTGAGAAGAACCACTGCCTCGGGGCATACGTACTGGATATTCAGGGCAACACCGTCGTGACCTTCAGCTCGAAAATCACACTTCTGGCCAGCGGTGGCGCCGGCAAGGTGTATCTTTATACCTGCAACCCCGATGTGGCATCCGGAGACGGCGTCGCGATGGCGTATCGCGCCGGCGCCACGATTGCGAACATGGAATTCATGCAGTTCCACCCCACTACGCTGTTCCATCCGCTGGCCAAGTCATTTCTTATTTCCGAAGCGGTACGCGGTGAAGGCGCAATCCTGCGCCGCCGCGACGGCACTGCGTTCATGGAGAAATATCACAAGCTGAAAGATTTGGCGCCCCGCGACATAGTTGCCCGTGCGATTGACAACGAGATGAAAATCAGCGGCGATGACTGTGCTTTTCTAGACATCACTCATGAGCCGGCCAATGTTGTCCGCAACCGCTTTCCCAACATATACCAGACCTGCATGGATTTCGGTCTGGATATGACCAAAGAGTGGCTTCCGGTCGTGCCTGCGGCTCATTATCTCTGTGGCGGAGTAGCGGTCAATTTTGATGCAGAAACTGACATCCCCGGCCTGTACGCGATCGGAGAAACCGCATTCACCGGTCTGCACGGCGCTAACCGCCTTGCCAGCAACTCGCTGCTCGAAGCCGCGGTATATGCGAGCCGCGCCTTCCGGCATTCCAGCGAAGCCGTCAAGTCGCTTGCGAGCGACCACCGCGAAATCCCGGCCTGGGATTCCGGTACCGCCACCAACAGCGACGAGATGGTAGTGGTCTCCCAGAACTGGGATGAAATCAGGCGGACCATGTGGAATTATGTCGGAATTGTGCGGTCGGATAAACGGTTGGCACGAGCCATGAGCCGCATTAATTTGATTCAGGGAGAGATCGAGGAATATTACTGGAACTTTAACGTAACCTCCGACTTGATCGAACTGCGCAACATCGCCACCGTGGCCGAACTGATCATTACTTGCGCCCAAAAGCGCAAGGAATCGCGTGGGCTGCATTATAACCTGGATTACCCGTTCCTTGATGATGTAAATGGGAAAAAAGACAGTTTTGTCAAGAAGCAGTTTTAATTACACTTCATACCAGATAATCATTTACATTAACCTTAAATTGTCCGTATGCTTTTTCAAGCAAAGCACAGAGATGCGGCGTCTCGGCAATGCGGTCTCCCGTCGCTGCAACTTCAAGCTCTGCTGCAGCTGCGTAAACAGTTAACGCGCCCATATTGGCAGATATCCCTTTGATTTTGTGCGCAGTCTGATTAATTTCCTTCAGATCACCTTTTTCTACGACGTTTTTCAATTCAGCCACATATTTATCGGCATCATTGATAAACAGAAAAAGAAATTCTTTCAGAAATGCTTCTTCCAGTCCTGATCGCTTGAGAAAATCCTCTTTATTAAAGATTACAGTTGACTCAGCAGGTGTTTCATTGACGTTGTCCAACTGGTCGATATGTGAATTTTCTTCGGGGCAAGAGACAGTCTGGCTTGAAATTTTATTGATTACAGCATAAATTTCTTTGGCTAAAATCGGTTTAGAAACATAAGAGTCCATCCCGGCCAGCTGGCATATTTGCATATCTTCTTTCATTGCGTTTGCCGTCATTGCGCAGATATGAACCCTACTCTTTTTACCAGCTTCCCGATTGCGAATTATAGCGGTCGCTTGCAGCCCATCTATTATCGGCATCTGTACATCCATAAAAATCAGGTCATACTCCTTCTGCTCCCACTTTTCAATTGCTTCCATGCCATTATCGGCACAGTCAATGAAGTGGTTGCCGAATTTGGCAAGGATCCTCTGAGTGACAAGCTGATTAACTAACACATCGTCAACAATCAATATTTTCAATGGAATGCAGGGCTGGATCTCGTCTTCGTTCTCCAGTGAGGCATCAGCCACATCTTCAGGTTTTGGAAAGGCGAAGGGGATTGTGAAGTAAAAAGTGCTTCCCTGCCCCTCAACACTTTCCACCCAAATATCTCCTCCCATTAATTCGGCAAGCCGTTTGGAGATTGCCAAACCGAGGCCGGTACCCCCGTAAAGTCTCGTTGTGGAGGCATCTGCCTGGGTAAATTTATCGAAAATGGTTCTCAGTCTGTGAGGCGGAATGCCAATCCCGGTATCGGTCACGGAGAACTTGAGAGTAAGTCGATCTTTTTCTTGACCATGCAGCCTGCAATCCAGGGCTATTCCTCCAGTCGCCGTGAATTTGGCGGCATTACCAAGAAGGTTGTTAAAGATCTGGCAGAGCCGTACAGGGTCGCCAACCAGCATATCAGGTATGTCGTCGCAGATATTCAGGTCAAACTCAATGTTCTTTTCACGAGCCTTCACCCTGAAGATGTGAAGAGTTGAGTTGAGGCAGTTCTTCAGGGAAAATGTGATCGATTCAAGATTGATCTTCCCCGCTTCGATTTTGGAGAAATCGAGAATATCGTTGATGATGGTCAACAGGTTGTCAGCTGAGGTTGTCAGTGAATCCATAAAAAGGCGTTGCTCTTCAGTCAATGGCGTGTCTGCCATCAGGTGAGCAAGTCCGATAATTCCGTTCATCGGCGTACGAATTTCGTGGCTCATGTTAGCCAAGAATTCACTCTTTGCCGCATTCGCTTTTTCTGTCGATTCCTTCGCTTCCCACATGGCTTGTTCAGCAATCTTACGTGCCTCCTCGGTAATAGAACGTTTTTTAACTTCATGAAAAAAACGTCGAACAATGACAATTAGAGCGACTATTGTACATAGCAGTATTATTGCGTTGACACTGTACAGAACTCGCTGCGCTCTATAAATCGGCGCATACGCTTCTTCAACCGGATAATTTACGCCGAGTACCCATGGAACCGATTTCAAACGTTTGAAGGCGGAAACTAGTTTAACTCCGCGAGAGTTTGTATTTTCACCAGATCCTTCAATGCCGTTCAATGCCATGTCGAGCAGTTTATTGGTGCCTATCGGAGTATCGTTTTTGAGAATGCGCGAAGTGGTGGCATGTGCGACTATGGTACGAGCGCTGTTATATATATAGAGATAACCGGTTTTACCGATTGTGACGCGTGAAACTCTGCCTATGGAATTGTCGTTCAGCAGATTTATGGTGCCGCCAACAATAGCAGCCAGCTTTCCGTCAGCAGCAAAAACAGGAGCGGAGAACATGATACAGGGATTGCCACTGCCGGATGCAGTGTACGGCTCGGAAACCTGAGGCTTGGGGTTTTCGATGGTCGACTTAAAATATTGCCTGTAAGAATAATCATTACCACGACGATCATTTGATCGGAACGGTAATTCGGCAATCAATTTTCCGCCAGGCGAAAATAGAAAGATGCCGTTATCAAAAATCGACAAATCAGCTTTGTGCTCGGTGAGGAAGGCTTGCGCGCGGTCGCCGTCCTGAAGCGCATCTATTGGGACTACATCGGCAAGCCCACCAATGATTTTTAGACATAATGTCCGCCAGTAAAATAAAAAAAGGACTCGCCCCTTGCTAACGTGGGTTACGCTGTCGGAATAAATCCAACGGCGCAGAGCCACAACCAAGGAGGCGAGTCATGAAGAATGTTAGCATATTTGTTGGTCTCGATGTACATAAAGAATCCATTGATATTGCATTAGTCGAAAGTGATCGAAACTCAGCGGTTCGTTACTATGGCACGATTGGCGGTGACCTTGCTGATCTGGAAAAAGCGGTTAAGAAGATCAAAAAGGCACATCCGGAAGCTTCCTTACATTTCGTTTATGAAGCTGGCCCTTGTGGCTACGGCATATATCGGTATCTGACAAAGGCTGGGCACGAGTGCATGGTTGTTGCTCCGTCGATGATACCAAAACGTAGCGGCAACCGGATCAAGACTGACCGCCGTGATTCTATAATGCTTGCCAGTTTACATCGCGCCGGAGAACTTGCGCCGGTCTATGTTCCCCGAGAAGAAGATGAGGCCATGCGTGACCTGGTCCGGGCTCGTCAGGATGCTGTAAAAGCCGGGCGGGTATCCAAACAGCAGCTCAAGGGCTTTCTCCTCCGGCATGGCATCAAATTCACCGGAAAGGGCGACTGGAAGCAAACTCACATGGTTTGGCTCGCTGGGTTGGCAATGCCAATCCCGGCGCAACAAATCGTCCTTCAAGAATATATCAACACTGTAAAAGATTGCACGGGACGCATAGCCAGACTCACGTCACAGATTCAGGAAGTTCTCCCTTCGTGGGAACTGGCTCCAGTTGTTAAAGCATTGCAGGCAATGCGCGGGGTTTCATTGCAGGTGGCAGTAACAACGGTAGCCGAACTTGGTGACTTAAAGCGCTTTGATAACCCGCGCAAGTTGATGAGCTACCTTGGTCTTGTTCCTTCCGAACATTCCAGCGGAGGCAGTCGGAGAACCGGAAGCATAACCAAGGCTGGCAATGGTCATGTAAGGAAAGCCCTCGTCGAAGCTGCTCATACATACCGGCTCAAAGCTCGAATTGGTAAAGAGCTACTCGCTCGTCAAGAGGGACTGCCAAAACAGATTTGCGACATCGCCTGGAAGGCCCAGGTCAGACTCTGTGGCCGGTTCCGAAAAATGGAAGTCAGAGGCAAAAAACATCAAACGATCATTTGTGCTATAGCCAGAGAACTCTGCGCGTTCATGTGGGCAATAGCCAAAGAAGTTAAACCCATAACAGCGTGTAATTAGAAAGAACAAAAACATCACAAACAGGAGCATCACACGTAACTAACGCACAAGACTTCCAGGGTATAAGCAGAGATGTAACCGCGGTCGGAGAACCCTCGACGAATCTATGGGACAGACATCAGTCGAATTCCCGCTTTTAGACCGAGGCAGCTCCACGACGAAACCAAGTCATGCGGTAACCAACCCGCGAATATCAGAGTGAACAACCGTCGAGTATCAGGTTGCCTCTCTGTTTATACCCTGGAAACATAAAGCAAAAACAAACAGCGAAAACCCGGTGTTGAGGG
>CAIYDX010000382.1 GCA_903925005.1 uncultured Geobacteraceae bacterium | reverse complement strand
TTGGTGAGTGCCAGTATCGGTTTAACCGCCGGTTCAATCTGCCAGCCATCTTCACCAGACTGGTCTACGCTGCTACGCATACCGGATGCCGTCCGGAATGGTTTTTACGACTAGCGCTCTTTTAGAACGATTCAGGTAAATTAATGAGTACGTCAATGCGGCGTTTTATAAATGGATACTATGGAATGGGGCTGGTAGCGGTTTTGTTCTTCATCAGCTCGGCATCCGAAGCACGCAGGTAGATCGGCAGCAGTTGAGACGGCTCCAGTAATTCGCCGAGCCGGGAGGCATTAAGCGCCAGAATGATCCCGTTGGCGGAGTGGGGGGAATGGCAAGGGAATGGGGCGAAAACGGCCTGGCTGTCCAGTTGTTCGGTGATCTGATCATGATAGCGCCGCGCACCGTCGCCGACGAAGATGATCGGCTGCCCGGTTGTTGCGGTGATCCGGTCAAGGAATGCGGCAGGGGAAAGTACGCAATCGTTGATGCAGGAAGAAGGAACAGGGGTGGAACAGTCATAGAGCGCCGCGTACACCTCGCTTTTGCGGGCATCCAGCATCGGACAGACCAGCGTGGACGAGAGAGGGAAATTCATGGCCAGCATGGCAAGCGAGGAATATCCCGCGCAAGGTTTGCCGGTGGCCAGTGCCAGCCCCTGGATGGTTGCCACTCCGCCCCGGACGCCGGTGAATGAGCCCGGACCGATGGACGAGGCGAAGAGATCGATATCGGCAATAGTCAGCCCGGCGGTTATCAGGAGACGTTCAATTTCCGGAATGAGGCGAGCGGAAAGCGTCCGGTCGGTGTTCACCAACGATTCGGCGGCTATCTGTTCATCAACACCGATTGCAATACTGGCATAAGATGTGGACGTGTCGATGGCGAGGATGTTCATGATTTAGTCGAGCCGCTGGCGGTAGGCGTTCAAAAGCCGGGCGTCCTCGGCATATGTTACCGGGTAGATGAATGGTACCGGCCTGGGGTCCATGTCGCTGCCTACGTTGCGGAACGTAAACTGACAGGAGTTCGACAGTGACTTGTTGCTGTCCGAACGGCTGAAACGCTCAATATCGGTCTGTACGGCAATGGTTGTTTTGCCGGTGTAGACCACACTGGCGGTGAATTTAAGCTGGTCCCCCAGCAGCACCGGCTGATTGAAGTTAATGCGATTAACCTGGCACGGCACCGCCCTGTCCGGAGCAACCATTTCGGCAGCTAGTGCCGCCAGTTCATAGGCCTTTCTGATCAGGTATCCGCCAAAAATGGTGGTAGGCACATTTTCCTGTTCGGGATACGCCCTGCATGTGGATTCGAGCACCAGTCTCCCGGCATGTACGCCGTCAAAGTCCGGGGATTCCTGCTCTTTGTGCAGCCTTTTAAGAAACAGATACTCGTCGAGCGACGGCATTTCCTCCGCTTTTGCCAAACTGTCACGGTATGCCTGGCGGCGCTGTTCAGCTTTTTGGAAACGATTCTTGTCAATTTCCTTCAGATACTGCAGTGGCGGCAGGGCAAGGCTTTTTGCTTCGCCGCAGTCTGTTGAGCGCGCCACCATCGTGAAATAACAGCTTGCCAGATGACTTGAACCTTCGCCCAGACACTCAATCCGGATGCCTACCTCCATTGAGGATTTACCCACATGGTTGATCTGGGCCGAGAAAACCAGATCATGTTTGGTGTCTGCAGGGTTGCGCAGGACAATGCTGTCTACTGCTGCAGTGACAACACGCGCGCCGGGATAGAATCTGTGGACATATGCCAGAGCAGTGTTTTCGGCTACCTTGTCAAGCGTTTCCAGAATTTTGCCGAAACGGATGTTTCCGACAATATCGCTGTCACGGGCAACAAAACGCCGGGCTAACCCTTGGTCTGTTGAAAATGGCAAGACGAACAGATAACGGGTGTCATTAGGCGTTATAGTTTTTTGTTTCGATTCCGGAAACATGGCACATTCCTTTTGCGATACTGCATTTTTCTGCAGTAAACAGGCTACCCCTGGCGGGTGACGAAGTATCTGATTATATCGTTATAGAAGGCCAGAACCATAAGGCCTAGCAGCAGTACCATTCCGATCTGTTGCGCGTATTCGCGAATCTTTTGTGGCACAGGACGGCGGAAGATGAACTCCAGGAAATAGAACAGCAGGTGCCCGCCATCCAGCACCGGCACCGGCAGCAGATTGAGCACGCCAAGGTTTATCGAAAGCAGCGCCATGAATGCCAGAAAGCTTGCGCCGCCCGCAGAAGCCTGTTCTCCCGCCATTTTGGCAATCATAATCGGTCCGCCGACGCTGTCCATCGGAACGATACGCTGCGCCATTTTAACCAGCGACATGATCGTCAGGTCAATGACTTTCCATGTCTGTTCGGTACCTTTGACTACCGCTTGAAATGGACCGAAATGCTCGGTTACAACCTCACCTGCCGATGCGACCCCTATGGCATAACCATTGACCTTTTCACCGAACAGGTTTTTTGAAACGCGCGGTTCGGGGGTGATCGTGAAGGAGATATCGCGGCTATCACGTTTTACCGTGATAGTGAGTGGTTGTCCCTTACTGGCGGCAACGCCTTCGGCAATCTGTTCCCAATGAGTGATCGGCTTGTTGTTGATGGCGGTGATGACATCACCCTTTTGCATGCCGGCTTTCAGAGCCGGTTTGCCATTCAAGGCCTCTCCGATTTTAGTTGTAACCGTAGGGACGCCTATCGTACAGAGTACGATGAAAATCAGCCAGGCAAACAGCAGGTTGAAAACCGGGCCGGCCATGACGATCGCAATCCGCGCCAGCACCGGTTTATGGGCAAAAGAGCGGGATTTTTCTTCATCGGTCAGTTCGCGCTGGACAGGCTCAGTGGTTTCCGCCGTTTCATCTTCGGCCGGGTGGTGCGACTCACCCCCCTCTATGAATCCCCCTTCACCAAACATCTTAACGTACCCGCCGAGCGGGAAGGCGGAAAGCAGATATTCAGTTTCGCCGATCTGTTTACCGATCAGTTTGGGACCGAAGCCGAGAGAAAACTTTTCGACGCTGACTCCCATCAGTTTGGCCAGCAGAAAGTGCCCTAACTCATGGACAAAGATCAAAATACCTAAAACTATGATTGCATAAACAACGGTCATATCAGTGTACCATCTCCCGGCAAATTTCACGGGCCGTCTCTCTGCCCCAGAGATCGGCCTTTAATACTTCCTCGATTGATTGCAGATTGTGTGCGGAATGAGCATTCATGGTGCGCTCAATGGTTTCGGCAATCTGGGTGAAGCCGATGCGTCCATCAAGAAATTCAGCGACGGCAATTTCGTTGGCGGCGTTCATGACGGCCGGCATGCTTTCTCCCGATCTGATGGCACGGTAGGCAAGCTGCAGACAGCGGAACTTGTCGTGGTCGGGGTTGAAAAAGGTCAATCCGGAAAACGATGTCAAATCCAGCTGTTTGACGCCGGTTGTGATCCGTTCCGGATAGGCGAGGGCATAGGCGATGGGGGCCTTCATATCCGGTGTGCCAAGCTGGGCAATGACGCAGCCGTCAATATACTCGACCATCGAGTGAATGATGCTTTGCGGGTGAATATTGACCTGGATTTTATCCACGGGGGTGTTGAACAGCCAGCGGGCTTCGATCACTTCCAACCCCTTGTTCATCATAGTGGCGGAATCGATGGAGATCTTTTTTCCCATATTCCAGTTAGGGTGGTTAAGCGCATCTCGCACCGTGACCGCCGGCAGCTGCTCGGCCGGAGTATGTAAAAATGGGCCGCCTGATGCGGTCAGGATGATTTTATGAATATCCTCACAACGATGCCCCTCAATCGACTGAAAGATGGCGCTATGCTCGCTGTCGACAGGAAAAAGCCTGACTCCGAACTCCGCAACCAGGTTCATGAAGAGGTGGCCGGCGGTAACCAAGATCTCCTTGTTGGCGAGGGCGATATCCTTGCGGGCGCGGATGGCGGCGGCGGTCGGAATCAGCCCGGCGGCGCCGACGATTGCGGCTACCACCATCTCCGTTTCATCGGCGGTCGCGGCGGCAATCAGCCCTTCGACCCCTCCCAGAATCGTAACGTCCAGGCCGCTGCAGAGCTCTTTCAGGCGGGGAACATCCTGGGCGGAAGCAACAACGGCAATCCGTGGAGCAAATTGTTTGATCTGCCGTGCAAACAGATCCAGATTTTTTCCGGCGGTCATGGCTACTATCCGAAAACGATCCGGGTGCGCGCTGATAATCTCAAGCGTACTGACGCCGATAGATCCGGTTGAACCGAGGATGGTAATATTTTTCATGGGTTAACCTCTGAAAAAGAAAAGAACGTAATAGTAGGTGATCGGGGCTGCGAACAGGATACTGTCCATGCGGTCGAGCACACCGCCATGTCCAGGAATGATCGTGCCGGAATCCTTGACGCCGAAGCTCCGTTTCAGCAGTGATTCGAACAGATCGCCGGCCTGGCCGACCATACCGACGACCAGCGCGGTAGCGACAACATCAACGAGCGATAATTGCGGAAAAAAAGTTGCCTTTGCCAGAATAGTGCCGCCTAAACTGCCGATCAGGCCGCCGACAGCCCCTTCGATGCTTTTTTTGGGGCTGACCAGCTGGTAAAGACGGTGTTTGCCGAAAGCGCTGCCGGCATAATACGCGGCCGAATCATTGGTCATTACGATCAGCATTATGACAAACAGCCACTCAGTGCCGTAGTGGGTCTGGCGCAGCAGGACGAGATGCATCAAAAGGAAAGGGATATAGATGAATGCCAGCAGTGCAAAAGCTACTTCGTTAGCGGCAGTGTCGATTGAGCTAACCCGAAACAGGAACAGCAGCGAAAACAAGATAAATAGCAGGCCGATTCCGGAGAGAATCAGTCTGTCATTACCGGCAAGAGGGATAAAGATCAGTGCCGATCCGGCTAAGGCGGCCAAAAAAAGCTCCAGCTTTCTTTCCGGCAGCGCCATGCGATAGAATTCGGCGATGCCGATGGCGGAAAGCAGGGCCAGCAGGCAGGCAAAAAGAAGCGTACCCCCCTTTAGCACGATCAGGATAATGATCGGTAACAGGATGATCGCTGAGATCAGGCGTTTAATAGGTCGCCCCTTTGCAGTATCTGGTCGCTGGTCTTTCCAAAACGTCGCTCGCGCGACTGGAAGTCGGCCAGTGCTTTATTAAGCTCATTAATGGTGAAATCGGGCCAGTTGGTTTCGGTGAAATATAGCTCGGTATAGGCAAGTTGCCAGAGCAGAAAGTTGCTGATGCGCATCTCGCCGCTGGTGCGGATCAGGAAATCAGGGTCAGGCAGGCCGCCGGTATCAAGATAGCTGTCGAACAGTTCGGTGGTGATATCGCTTGTGGAAATTTTACCGGCAACGGCATCCTCGGCAAGATGGACTGCGGCGCGGCATAATTCCTGGCGCCCCCCGTAGGAGAGGGCCAACGTCAAAACCATTCCGGTGTTTGCGGCGGTCTTGCGGATTGCCTCATCAAGAGTTTCGTTGACATCGTCCGGCAGATCCGTGCGGTTGCCGATAACGTTGTAACGGATATTTTTGCGCATCATGCGCGCTGTTTCCTGGCGTATATATTTTTTGAGCAGCGTCATCAGTGCCCGAACTTCCAGAGCCGGACGCGACCAGTTTTCCGAGGAGAACGCAAACAGAGTCAGGTATTTGATCCCGAGCAAGGACGCCTGCTCAACAACCATTTTAACCGTTTCCGCACCGCGCTGGTGCCCGACTATGCGTTTGAGCATTCGCTGCTGCGCCCAGCGGCCGTTGCCATCCATAATAACCGCCAGATGTACAGGAAGCTTGTTCAGGTCAAGCGGCATCATCAGACTTCCATAACCTCTTTCTCTTTGTGGGCAACCGCCTCATCCATCTTCAGCTCAAAACTTTTGGTGACTTCCTGCACGTCTTTTTCGTATCTTTTCAGTTCGTCTTCGGTGATTGCCTTGTCTTTTTCCAATTTTTTAAGTTTGTCGATCGCATCGCGGCGAATGTTTCTGATGGCAATCTTGTCGTCTTCTGCTCTCTTTTTGAGTCCTTTTACGATCTCCTTGCGGCGCTCCTCGGTCAAAGGGGGAAGATTCAGACGAATCGACTTGCCGTCGTTGGAAGGGGTCAAGCCGATGTTGGCGTTCATGATCGCCTTCTCTATGACCGGAATGATCTTGGCCTCCCAGGGGGTGATGGTAATGGTGCGCGCCTCGGGAACGGCCAAGGTTGCTACCTGGCTCAGCGAGGAGGTGCTGCCGTAATATTCGACGGTTATGACATCCAGAATGCCGGTCGTAGCCCGTCCGGTACGGATCTTCTGAAATTCGTTTTTCAGGACGCCAAGCGTCTTTTCCATATGAATCTTCATGTCATCAAGTACGTTCTTTGGCACGGCTATTCTCCTTGTACGATAGTACCGATCTCTTCACCGGAGATAACTTTTCTGATGTTACCTTCCGTTGTCAGATCAAAAACAATAATTGGCAGATTGTTGTCCATGCAGAGCGATATTGCTGTAGCATCCATAACCTGCAGCCCTTTTTTGAGGACATCAATGTAGGATAATTTAGAGATTTTTACGGCATCGGGATCTTTCTTGGGATCGGCCGTATAGATGCCGTCGACCTTTGTCCCTTTGAGGATGACCTGGGCGTTCATCTCCATGGCGCGCAGGCTGGCGGCCGTATCGGTTGTGAAGTAGGGGTTTCCGGTCCCGGCTCCGAAAATAACAACCCGCCCTTTTTCAAGGTGCCGCATGGCCCTGCGGCGGATGTATGGTTCGGCAACCTCCTGCATGGCGATGGCTGACTGGACACGGGTGGTAACGCCCTGCTTCTCCAGCGCGTCCTGCATGGCCAGCGAGTTGATGACGGTGGCCAGCATCCCCATGTAATCGGCGCTTGAACGATCCATCCCTTTGGATGAAGCGGCCAGACCGCGGAATATGTTGCCGCCGCCGATAACCAGCGCCAACTGCACACCACTTTCGACAACATCCTTGATCTCGCGGGCAATGGTATTAAGTGTCTGCGGATCTATGCCATATCCCTGATCACCAGCCAGAGATTCGCCGGAAAGCTTTAAAAGTACCCGGCTGTAGGATTTTCTGCCCATGTAGTGCCTCCGGAATGTATGTGGTAAGCGTGTTTCAATGAATCGGGAAAAGGACAAAAAAAAGCCGGCCATTTCGGGCCGGCTTCAATGATAGGATTAGAGGCCGGCTGCTGCCGCGACCTCGGCGGCAAAATCGGACTCTTTCTTTTCAAGACCCTCACCGAGGGCATATTTTGTAAAACGGGTGATGATGATGGCAGTGCCAAGTGCTTTACCGGTTTCAGCGGTCAACTGCTGGATCGTCTTGTCGGTATCTTTGACAAACTGCTGTTCGACCAGGCAGATATCGGAGTAGAACTTGTTAACCTGTCCGTCGATAATCTTCTCGATGATATTTTCCGGTTTGCCGGTTTCACGGGCCTTGGCACGGTAAATATCCTTCTCGCGCTCAAGCACGTCCGCATCGACTTCGCTGCGTTGCACATAAAGCGGTGAAGCAGCTGCGATATGCATTGCCACATCCTTGACAAAAGCGGCAAACGCGGGATCTTTTGCAGCTGCGGCGTTGTCGCAGGTAGCTTCGACAAGAACGCCTATTTTACCACCGGCGTGAATGTAGGAGCCGATTGCCCCGGCGTCCGGAACTGCGAAGCTGCTGAAACGGCGGATCTGCATGTTTTCGCCGATAACGGAGATAGCTTCACTCAGTTTGGTCTGGATGGTCTTGCTGCTGTCGCCGCAATACGGCTGAGTGAACAGCTCTTCAACCGATGCAGGATTAGCTGTCAGGATATGGTTGGCAATCTCTTTGACGAAATCCTGAAACTTGTCGTTTTTTGCGACGAAGTCGGTTTCGCTGTTGATCTCAAGCAGAATGCCTTTGCCGCCGTCAGCGGACACAGCGGCAGCAACCATCCCTTCGGTCGCGGCGCGTCCCGCTTTTTTTGATGCGGCTGCAAGGCCTTTTGTACGCAGGAAGTCTACCGCCTGGTCAAAATTGCCGTCAGTCTGTTCAAGCGCTTTCTTGCAGTCCAGCATTCCTGCGCCGGTAGATTTTCTCAATTCGGAAATTTGTGCAGCTGTAACAGCCATATTATCCTCCTATCCTGTCACAACAGGAATCGTTTATATAAAGTTTAAATTATTCGCCGACTACTTCGGTAACTGTTTCTTCGGCCACTTCTTCAGGGGCGTACTCTTCAGCGCCTTCGGTATCGGTCTGCAGAGCGGTCCTGCGGGCCTGGATGCCTTCTAAGATGGCATCGGCCATTTTTGCTGAAAGCAGTCGGATAGCGCGGATAGCGTCATCATTGCCCGGAATGACATAATCAATAGGATCGGGATCGCAATTCGTATCTACTACGGCAACAACCGGAATGCCCAGTTTATTGGCTTCCTGGACAGCGATTTCTTCATTTTTCGGATCGATTACGAACATGACGCCTGGAAGCTTGCTCATTGTTTTGATGCCGCCCAGAGTCTTCTGCAGTTTCTCGCGATCGCGGGTAAACTGGAGCGCCTCTTTTTTGGTATACGCATCGATGGTGCCGTCTTCGAACATCGCGTCGATTTTTTTCAGACGATCGATGCTCTGCTTGACGGTGGCAAAGTTTGTCAACATGCCGCCCAGCCAGCGCTGATTGACATAATGCATACCGCAACGAACGGCTTCTTCGGCAACCGAATCCTGAGCCTGTTTTTTGGTGCCGACAAACAGGACCGTGCTGCCATCCTGAGCGGCGTCTTTGACAAAGCTGTAAGCGGTTTTGAAATAACGGACGGTTTTCTGCAGATCGATGATGTAGATTCCGTTACGAGCCCCGAAAATATAAGGCTTCATCTTCGGATTCCAACGTTTTGTCTGATGGCCGAAATGGACACCAGCTTCGAGCAGTTCCTTCATACTGATACTTGACATGTGCTTCTCCTTTGGTTTTTTCTTCCGCCCCGCCGAATCCCCGTCAGCTATCAAATAGGGACACCGCCGGATCTACCGAGGCGTGTGAATTGAACAGCGGGGTTTTATAACATGATGTTCGCGGTAAAATCAAGGAAAAATCGAATTCACCAGAGGAGTGCGGGATGTGCGCTGCTTGCTAAAACGTGCCGGGTTTGCCGACAAATTTGAATATCACCTTGTAAGTTTGCCTTGAACGATTGACTTTTCTCAGATCGTGAATTTCCTTTTCTCGGGAAAGTGCTATCATTTTATGTAAGTCATGCTGTTGCCAAGTTTGCGATGATTTGTTCTGTTCATAAGCAGTAAAATGCGGAAATTCCCCAGGAGGTAAGCCGATGAAAAAGGATATGAATCCGGAAATTCCCCGCCGCATGCAGGATTATATTGACAAAGGGAACAGGTATCTGGCCGAGCGGGACCGTTATATCCATGAGGTAGTGAAAAAGTGGCGGTTCGACACCATAGCGGTGCATGGTCTCTATACGGTTCAAGACGCGATTGAAGATTACCAGGGTGCGATCATAGAGCCTATTTTCATGAGCAGTGCCCAGGCCTACCGGGACTCGGACGAGATGGAGGCTGCGCTTGCCTACAAAATCCCCACCTGGGCCTATTCACGCATAGCCAATCCGTCAACCTATTACTATGAATGGACGTTGGCGCTGCTGGAAGGATACGGATTCGACGGCGAAACATCCTGCTGTTCCACCTCATCGGGCATGGCGGCAATCATGACGGCCGTGCAGCCCTTTCTGAAGGTGTGCGGCCATGTTCATGAACCGCGCAACATTGTCGCCACGGCCCAGTGTTACGGCGGGACTTTTCAGCAATTCACGGTGCGGCTCATGCAGGAGCGGGATATCGAGGTGCGCTGGGTACTGGATGCCACTAACATTGACGAATGGGCGTCCAAAATCGACGGCAACACGCGGCTCGTCTACGGAGAATTGCCGAGCAACCCGCAGCTGAGCTTTTTCGATGTACAGGCGGTGGCGGATCTCGCCCACAGCCATAGCCTACCCCTTATCTGCGATTCCACGGTGGCGACACCGGCACTCTTGCGCCCCATCTGCCACGGGGCGGACATCGTCGTCCAGTCGGCCACCAAAACCCTGACGAGCAGCGGCTTCGGCGTCTGCGGTGCGGTTATCGCCCGTAAGAACCTGATTACCACTATCGACGACGACCAGCTCAAGTCCGATTTTTCACTCTGCGTCAAGTATCTGCAGAACCGGGACTTCGGGCCGAACCTCCACCCGATGCAGGCCGTGATGACCCTGAACGACATGCGGACGCTCCGCTCCAAAATTGATATGATGAGCCGCAGCACCATGAAGGTGGCCCGTTTCCTGGAAACGCATCCGCGAATCGAGAGTGTGCAGTATTTGGGGCTACCGGGCCACCAGCACCATGATCTGGCGAGCCGCTACATGTGGCTGGTGGATGCTGAACACGACGAACAGTACGGCAAACCGGTGAACCGTTATGGGCATTTAATGTCGTTCTGCGTCAAGGGGGGAGCGCAAAATGCCCGGCTCTTCTTTGATGGTCTTCAGCGTATCTGGCGGGCAACCGATCTCGGCCGCATCAAGAGCGTGGCAACCATACCGGCCATTTCCACCCATCAGCAGCAGGGCGAGGCCGGCCGCAGCCTGGCGAACATTCCGCCGCACATGGTACGGCTCTGCGTGGGGGGTGAACATCCGGACGATATCATCGCCGATCTCGATCAGGCGCTGCATGGGGTGGGAAAGAAATAATCAGAGGGCTATGGCCTGATTCAGAGGAGGGTCACGGGGGCAGGTCAGACTTCCTGCCGTAAAACATGGCTAGCGCCTTACCCGACCAAAATCCGGCGATGCGTTGCCGCGCGCAGCGCATTTTCATTCAGCACCTCTTCGGCAATATCCTGAAACAGTTCCATCAACTGCGGGTCAAAAAATGTGTCCGACATTTCCCGCATTATTTCCCGGATCTGGTCGGTCGTGCAAGCCGCCCGGTATGGACGCCGTGTCCGGAGGGAGTCAAATACATCCGCAATGGACACAATCCTGGCTTCGATGGTAATTTCCTCCGCTTTAAGTCCATAGGGATAACCGCTGCCATCGTATTTTTCATGATGGTACAAGATCATTTTGACGACATCAGGGTGAAAACCGGCCTGACGGGCAACATCCGCTCCCCAGAGCGGATGTCTGTGAATAATCTTCAAACTGGGTTCATCCAAACTCCCGGGGAAATTGAGCACGGCCTCCGGCACGCCGATCTTGCCGCAGTCATGCAGCCAGCCGCCGTACTTGACGTGGACAATGCATTCTTCCGGCAAGCCAACCTTCATGGCCAGCGTGGATGCGTATTCGGCCACGCGGTCGCAATGACCACGGGTGTAGGGGTCCTTGAGTTCGATTGCCTGGGCGATGGAGCTGATGGAGCCTTCCTCGCAATGAGCCAGTTCCCTGACCACTACGGAGCGATCAAGCCCTTCATGCACAATGTTCTTCAGCTCATCGTTGTTCCAGGGTTTGACGATAAAGCGGAAGGCCTCGCTGATGTTTATCGCGTCAATAGCGGTCTTGAGGTCGGCATGGGCGGTCATCAAAATGCGCCCCGTCGTGGGCGAGATATGACGAATCCGTTCCAACAGCTCTATTCCGGATATACCGGGCAGATGATTGTCGGATACAACCAGCCATACATCCTCCTTGCGGACGATCTCAAGCGCCTCCTCTCCGCTTGATGCCGTCAGCAGCCGCATATCGGCATCATCCGAAAAAAGTTGCCGGACTGCATGCAGAACCGACGCTTCGTCATCCACGAAAAGCACGGTTCTCATGCCTGATCCTTTAAGAGAAAAATTCTGATTCAATCTATCCGGCATGGTCATCTCCTCTCGATGTACAAACTGTACCACGATTTATGTCAAAGACGAATCGTTCGATTGTATTTCATTTATTGCAATGGTATCTTGCCCGGATTAAGACATCCTTTCACGAATGGTTTTAAAACATGGGTTACAAAAATCTGCAGGAATGTGTGGTTGATCTTGAACGGCATGGTCGACTGCTTCGAATCGATCTGCCGCTCGATCCCAATCTGGAAATCGGTGCGCTGCAGCGGCGGGTCTACCAAGCAGGAGGACCGGCGCTGCTCTTTACGAATGCGGTCGGCTGCCGCTTCCCGCTGCTTGGCAACCTGTTCGGGACGCTGGAGCGGACCCGCTTCATCTTCCGCGATACGCTGGATGATATCCGGCGTCTGGTAGATATCAAGATCAACTCGTTTTCGCTGCTAAAGAACCCGCTTGATATAGTCAAAGCTCCTTTTGCCGCCTTCCATCTTCTCCCGGCCGTTACGGCGAAAGCGCCGGCGCTTGAATGTTCAACGACCCTCTCGGCCTTGCCGCAGATCGTCTCATGGCCAAAAGATGGCGGCGCCTTTCTGACTCTGCCGCAGGTGTACAGCGAAAGCCCGGCGCACCCAGGTTTTGCCAGGTCAAATCTGGGGATGTACCGGATTCAGCTTTCCGGCAACAGTTATAAGTCGGACAAACAGGCCGGGCTGCATTATCAGATTCATCGTGGTATCGGCGCTCATCATGCCGAGGCGATTGAGCGTGGCGACCTGTTGAGGGTCAATATTTTTCTGGGTGGTGCGCCCGCCATGACCGTGGCAGCGGTGATGCCGCTGCCGGAAGGGATGCCGGAACTCTCTTTTGCCGGACTGCTGGCCGGTCATCGTATCCCGATGACCAGGGTTCCGGGGCATCTGCCGGTCTCCTCCGAGGCCGACTTCTGCATCAGCGGCGTAGTTCATACATCCAAAACCCTGCCGGAGGGGCCGTTCGGCGACCATCTCGGCTATTACAGCCTGACCCATGAATTTCCCTATATCGAGGTTGATGCGGTTTATCACCGCAAAGACGCCATTCTGCCATTTACGACAGTTGGCCGTCCGCCGCAGGAAGATACCAGTTTCGGCGCCTTCATCCATGAACTGACCGGTCCGTTGATCCCGACCGTGGTGGCCGGGGTGAAAGAGGTTCATGCCGTTGATGCTGCCGGTGTGCATCCGCTGTTGCTGGCGATTGCCGCTGAACGCTACGTGCCGTATGCAACGGAGCGGCAGCCGCAGGAGCTGTTGACCGTTGCAAATGCCATACTCGGCCAGGGGCAGCTTTCCCTTGCCAAATACCTGTTCATTGTTGCAAACGAGGACGCACCGGCGTTGCATACACACGATATCGCGGCGTTTTTTGGGCATGTCCTGGAACGGGCCGACTGGCGCACGTCGCTCCATTTTCAAACCGCAACCACGATCGATACCCTCGATTACAGCGGTTCCGGACTTAATGAAGGCTCCAAGGTGGTGATCGCCGTTGCCGGTCCGGTGCGACAAAAACTGGCAACGGAACTCTCCGCCGGTCTTGAATTCCCGCCCGGATTCGGCCCTGCCGTTGTCTGTCAACCCGGTATTCTGGCCATTCAGGGGCCACCGTCGGGGCAGGTGAGAGGGGAGGGAGACCCATTGATTGATGACTTCTGCCGCTTCAATAAGGATCGTGGCCAATTTGCCGGTTTCCCGTTACTTATCATTTGTGACGACAG
>CAIYDX010000381.1 GCA_903925005.1 uncultured Geobacteraceae bacterium | reverse complement strand
CGTGCCTGGGTGAATGGGTTTGAAAACCAGGTGGGTGAATGATCGTGAAAAATGACATACACCTCACCGTTCGCTTCCAACTTTATGCCATCTTTTCTGGCATCATTCATGATCACGTTGATACGCTTCGTCTGCTCAACGTGACATTCCCATCGTTCTAACTCTGGCTGGTTTAAATACCAGCGCAGGAGTTGATCCGTCATTTTCTGCGAAAATGGCTTCATATATTTTTATCCGCCATGATTGTCTCCTATGATCGTCAGTAACACTGATGTCATCATCAAGGGAAATCATGATGGAGTCAAGCCCTAATGCAGCATGCATGGGCTTTCAGGTTTAAGCTTGGCCGTTTTTGTCGGCACGACAAAAACGGCCAAGCCGTCGTGCGACAGCACGTAATTTGGCCTCCAGGCCAACGCCTCTGACAGGGTTAATCTGGAAAACAGTACCTGCAGCAAGTGCAAAAGCAAGCACTCTAATCAAAGCTTATGCTTAACTGTCTGTCCCCGACGGGGGGTCCACAAATACCGTTACCGGAAAAACCGGACACCCTCCTGATCTATATCAATAGAGACATTCTATCAATAGGTCATGGAGGTATCTTATGAGAGGAAGTATTCGAGGGCAGACCCTGCATCTGTTTAATGCGTCAGGGATCAACAGTATTGGCCAAAGCAAGTTCCAAGCAAAGGACGGCGCCAGGGTGGCGCTTGGCGTTGAGGGACGAAGCGGCACATCGGCATCAATAGCCGAGAAGACAGGTATTCATTCACTGGGTACCAGAAGCAACTATCAGGGCAAATGGCTGGAACTCGGGTGTTTTTGTAAGGAAGAGTGCAGACTGAAGAACCTGGAAAAGTTATCTGCCGATCAGGTGCGCGAGTTTCTTGCGTACAAGATCGAGCTGGGGGTTTCCTATTCGCATTGGTCCGGCTATGCCGCTGCAATAGGAAAACTGGAAAATGCTCTTAATGCATACAGTGCCAAATTTGATCGCGGGAATAGGTACGATTTCCGCACGGCAATCAAACAGCTGCGTCCTGATGCACGAGCGGAGCTGCCACGATTTAAAGGTACACGGAATTATGCCAGTCCTACCAGTTTGGTTGCTGCTATCAGCAACCAGACACATCAGCTTGTGGCAAGGATTCAACTCGAAAGCGGCCTCCGGATTGCTGGTGCAGCAAATATATCTGCTGGTCAGCTGAGAGGCTTGGCAAAAGACAAGCTCACTGGCAAAACAGTAGGCTTGATTGCTTATAAGGGCAAAGGTGGCAAACTCGGCACAGCAAAGGTGACGCCGACAACCTACCAGCTCCTCGTAAAACACATCAGCGAGCATGGTAGTCTGAAAGCCAGTCCTGACGGCTGTCGATCATCCCTGAAAGCAGCAGCGCAAGCTACTGGCCAAAGCTACAACGGCAGCCATGGGCTCCGCTGGAATTTTGCCCAAGTGCGCTTTGCAGAACATCAGGCAGTTGGCGTCAGCTACGAACATGCCCTCGGCACGGTTTCCCACGAGCTTGGGCATAACCGAATCGAGATCACCGGTCACTATCTGGGTCTGAACTGACATGACCCGGCAAGTGATCGTTATATTGGTACTCGTGATGGCTGTCGTGGGACACGACTGCCACCAGATTATCGTTTCATATAGTTACACCTATATCGAAGCCCCATTGACGCTGCAGTATTGCGATCAATGGGGCTTTTTGTGTTTCTGGAAGGGTCTCCACCGGACACACTTCTGATCTTAAATAATAGAAACCTCCATTTATTTTATGACCAGGAAAATCCTATGGAACAAACAGAAATAACTGGATCAGTGAATATTGCCGAAGTGCGGAGCCTATCTCAGTTCATGCCATATGACTAAAAAACAGAATGACATAAATATTCTCAACTACCAGCCAGATCCTACGATTTTGGTACGGGATACTTGTGCCTTCTGGGAACAATACTACGGCAGACCAGTCTCAAATGAAGAAGCGCGAATGATGATTGAGGCAGCCAGCAGCTTTTTCTCCATATTGGCGGAATGGGACGCATCAAAGAAGAGCTCAAGTGTCTAAAAGGAGGAATAACCACATGATAGTAATTCACTGATTCTGTCAGATCAGATCAGATCAGATCAGATCAAATCAAATAACATATCAAAGAAAGCGAGGTATCATGTATGCAAAAGAAAGCGACTGAAGAGGCAGTAAAAGAGGCTTGTGACCGTTTAGTATCAGAGGGCCGTGGTGTTACAGGTAGAGCAGTTAAAAAAGAGGTCGGCGGAACCCTGGAGACAATTTATCCATATATCGACAGCTGGAAAGCTGAAAATAGTAAGGACAAAGCTGTTGTTACCGATATTCCTGCAGATGTTCAAAAAGTCATTCATATGGCTCTTGAGAGAAGGTCTCAGGAGGCAACTACTGAACTCGGCACCCTTATGGCGGAAGCCAATGGACGTTTGAATGAGGTTCTTGAAGAATTGGCTGAAAGAAATATTATGAATACGACTTTGGAATCTGCCTTGTCAGCCTCTCAGACCCTGTACGTTGAGCTTCAACAGCTGTGCAATAAGGAGTCAGCGGTAGATGCTGAAACTATATCGGGCCTGCGTGCCCAGCTCGATAAAACTGAGAAGGAGAAGATGGAACTTATCCACTCCGCTGAAGCCGCAAGGATGGAAACAGGCAAAATGCAGCTTTTAATTGAAAGAGCAGATTTGGTCGTCACAAAATCCGGGGAGAAAATTCTGGAGCTGGAAAAACAGGTAGCAGTAACGGAAAAGTTATTGGTTGAGGCAGAAAAATCATTTGCCGTAGCCGAATGCCACACTCAAGATCTGTCGACTCAGATAACAAAATTCTCAAATCACCTATCAAATGCCGAAGCAGCAAAGGCAAAATTAGAATCGGAAAAATCAGAGCTGATAAACAACCTGACCGCTAACGTTGCAGCACTCAACAAGACTGAAGGTATAGCTGAACAGATGGCGTTGCGTATTCAAGATTCTGCAGCTGCGAGCGAACTGCAACATACTGAGCTGCAGACGGTAAGGAAAGATGCGGCTCATAATGTTGAACAGATGAATTCACGTATTTTAGTGAGTGAAGCAACAGTTAACCAACTGCGGAAGGATCTTGAGTCGACAAGAATGGAACTGGTTGCCGCTCAGCATGTGGCTGACACATCCGCGACTCAAGTTAAAATGTTGATGGCTGAGCCGAAAATGCAGCCGGATGACAACGACAATCACATCGAAAAGGCACAATAAATCATTACAGTGCGAATTAGTAATGCCGACGCATAATATTCTGGTAGAATGTGGCATCCACAATATAATTAACCGCTGGGGGAAAACAATATGCGGGCAGAACGGTTTAAAACCATACCAGAGCCGTCCAAATCGATTAAAACCCCTGTCGTGAGCTACACCAGGGTCTCAAGTAAGGAACAGCAGCAGGAGGGATTCTCCCTCGATGCTCAGCTTAAATTTCTGATGGACTACGCAATGAATATGAATTTGGAAGTGATCCACACCTATATGGATGTGGAGAGTGCCAAATCTGCAGGCCGTACACATTTCGGCCAACTGGTAGAGTTTCTGAAATCACAGGCACTGCTCTCTCCCGACAGTAATCCCTGCCAGACGGTGCTGGTTGAAAAAACTGACCGATTCTACAGAAATGTCGAGGATCTGGTAACGATACGGGACATTGGTGTAGCTGTGCACTTGGCCAAAGAGGGCGTAGTAATGTCTTCTGCCTCAAAATCCCATGAAAAGTTCTCTCATGGCTTGAACGTTCTGCTTGCAGAGCGGTTCAGCAACAATCTGTCGGAAGAGACACAGAAGGGGATGCAGGAAAAGGCTCGTCAGGGGATCTGGCCGTCACAGGCCCCCATTGGCTTTATGAATGTAGAAGGGCCTTCCGGGAAAAGAATCATAGTTCAGGATCCGGTTCTTGCGCCTTTGGTGCGCACAATTTTCGAAATGTATGCCACCGGCAATTACTCGACACTGGACCTGAGCAAGGAAGCGACCAAGTTAGGGCTTGTACATCGTAAAAGCGGCAATAAGCTGGCTAAAAGTGTCATCTACGATATTCTGAACAACCCGATATTCTACGGAGACTTTTACTGGAAGGGCGTCCTCTACAATGGCACCCATGAGCCTATTATCACCAAAGAGTTATTCGAGAACGTGCAAATAGCTATGGATAAACGGTCAAGCTGCCCTACCGGTCGCCAGAAGCGGGAATTTCTTTTCCAGGGAATGCTGACCTGTGGTCACTGCGGTTGCGCTGTTGTCGCCGAAATCCATAAGGGCAAATACATTTACTATCGTTGCACCCACAACCAACGTAAATGCCCGGACAAATATGCCAGAGAAGAAAAGATCGACGAGCAGTTCACCAAATCACTAAACCAGATCAAGATCGACGATGATGTCCTTGCCTGGGTAGTCTCTGTAATGGGCTCAGCATCGGCTGAGAGCAAAAAACAGCTCGAAGTCCAGATCACCGCCCTTACTCAACAGAAACTGCGCCTGGAGGAGAGGCTGGAGAAAATGTACATGGATAAGCTCGACGGTGTTATCTGTGAAGAGGAATATACAAGGATAAGCAAAAGATTCAGGAGCGACTTGACGGATCTGAAATTCAAGATGGAGCAGTTGGCAGGCAAAACCGATAACAGTATCGGCAGCAGTAAGCGTTTACTCGAACTCGCGCAAAAGGCCGCCAGACTTTACTCTGAGCAGATTCCGGCAGAAAAGCGGAAGTTGCTAAATTCGGTGTACTCGAACTCGACTTGGGCAGGTGATATGTTGGCACCAAACTTCAATAAACCGTTTGATATGATTGCAGTTTCTAACTTGGAATACCAAAGAGAAAAGGCCACTTTTCCG
>CAIYDX010000380.1 GCA_903925005.1 uncultured Geobacteraceae bacterium | reverse complement strand
GTCCAGTCATTTCCGGATTGAGTGTCCAATGAAAACCGGATTGGGTGTCCAATAATTTCCGGATTAGGTGTCCAGTGTACTCCGGATTACGCATCTTGCTACCATTAAGCTGTTCAATCTCCAGTAGCGCCGAATATCCACCTGAATTTTCTTTATTCCAGGCAATATCGTACTGGTTTGCCATGGTGCCTCCTCCATCCATCATATCCTTCTTAAAAACATCGTTATTGAACCAGCTTGTCTCTGAAAGAACCGTCACCTTCAGACTCTTGATTTCGCCAATATCTTCTTTTTTAGCTGCCTCGCTTTGATTTGGCAAGCCAATTGAAATACCACCTGCAGCCAATGCTGCACCACTCATGCCCGTAATTTTCAAGAACTCCCGTCTGTCCATACTGGTCCCCTTTCACTGTTTTTTAGAAAATGGAAAAAACACACAAACACTGTTTAATTCTATTTACGCCGCATAAATACTGAAGTCAATATATATTTATAAAGCGAATAATAAATAGTCCAAAATTCTATGTGGCATCCAAAAATACTTATACTTACATTTTATCATATAAATATATTGACATGTATATGTTTGGATAATATTGTGTACACTATTAATAAAATTCCAAGGAGGGGTACGCTATGAAAGTATGTTTTCCGGTTATGGAAAATAACGGATTGGAGAGTGAAGTTTTTGGACATTTCGGGTCTGCTCCAGGGTTTGTAATGATAGATTTGCTTACCGGCGAGGTAACAGCAATCAACAACAGCGACCAGATTCATGAACATGGGGCTTGCAATCCGGTAGCTGGACTTAGCGGGCAACCGGTGGATGCAATTGTGGTTGGCGGAATTGGCGGTGGGGCCCTACAGAAACTTAATCGTGCTGGTATGCGCGTGTTTCAGGCACAGAAGGGAAACATTGGCGTGAATCTCGAACTGTTGCGCGCCAATACGCTGCCAGAGTTTCTGCCTGGCCATACTTGTGGCGGTCACGGGCATGATCATGGGTGTTCTCATTAACTATGTAGCGTCAACGCAAACCAAGAATATGCGGGCTATCCTCACCGTGTACTGTCAGCTATGCAATCCGCGACGCAGTACCGACCTATGGAGTTGAGTGAGACTCGGCCAATTGGATGAAGGCAATATTATAAGCATTCCTCAGGAATGATATGTGCCATCAGCATAAATTTTTCAACCAAAGGAGAAACCGTTATGTCAAATGCAGAGCGAGCCGGCGACGAAGGTATAAGCCTTCTGAGTAATCTGAGCAAAGAGGAACTGATCAGGATTATCGTTGATGATGCAAAAAATTGGCTAGCCCATGACGGGCTCTGGTTTCAGGCCATTGAACAACGATATGGCATGGATGTGGCTGTGGATGCGGATACGGAGGCTTGGCGCTATTTTACGGTTATTGAGGCCAAACGGATCATGGAACGGCTTGGAATGAAATCTGGTGGCGGCATCCCTGCTCTGGTGGAATGCCTGAAACATCGCTTCTATGCCCGTCTGAACCTTCAGGAGTGTATCGAGGTTACTGATACTCGGGTGGTTTTCAGAATGCTTGACTGCCGAGTACAATCAGCTCGTAAACGTAAAGGGTTGCCCGACCATCCCTGTAAATCTGTCGGGATAGTCGAATACAGCGAATTTGCCAAGACCATAGATCCTCGTATTATCACCCGTTGCATTGCTTGTCCACCGGACCTGCATCCAGAAGAGTTCTGGTGCGCTTGGGAGTTTACCATACAAGAATAATTTTTTTGTAGGGGCGAACACTAGGATGGGATGTAAATTTAATCACGTCAGAACACAGGAGAATGATATGTCAGAAGTTACCTGTTCCAAGTGTAGTGTAGTGTGGCAGAACAAAGGCACAACCAATTGCTGGAGCGGGGATCCGACCCTGGCACCTCCAAAACCTGGGAATTGCCCTTCTGATGCTTTTGAAAAGGTTGTGCAGGAATCGTTTGATGTATATCGCGGCGACAGCGTGGACGCTAAAATTGCCTTTGTTGCCGCACGGGTCGAAGGTCTATGCTATCAGCCAGTACCGGGAAGTGATGCCGTTAACGCACGCTGGACACGGGTAGAGGACACAATCGCTTTTGCTAAATTGATGGGGTACATTAAAATCGGCTTGGCAACCTGTATTGGATTGCTGGATGAGACCGAGCGACTGTCAAAGATTTTGACGGCGCAAGGTTTTGAACCGATCAGCGTCTGCTGCAAGGCCGGCAGCATCGACAAACTTGAATTAGGCCTTGAAGAAACTGACAAGGTCAGGCCGGGGACGTTTGAGCCAGCGTGCAATCCGATTGCCCAGGCTGAGATTTGCAACAAAATAGGGACTGACATGAATATTATTGTCGGTCTCTGTGTCGGCCACGACATGCTTTTCAACAAACACTCCGAGGCGCCAGTTACTACATTGGTAGTTAAGGACAGAGTTACCGGTCATAACCCGATTGCCGTGCTGTATGGACAAAATTTTTACTTCAAACGCCTACAGAAACAGAAGTTGGAGTTTTGATGCGAAGAGACTATTACCATGAACTTGTTTGAAAAGCTAAAGGCTGTCGCCCTCAAACAGAGTGAGGTAGGTGAATTCCCCAATTGGCTGACGGCAGATGTTCTGACTATTGCCAGCCATCCAGAACGGTATGCGAACAAATCCGACTTGGTTGAAACACTTATCACACAAATAGTAAATTACGATCCTTACGCTGGTGCAGGATGTTTTGACATCTCTGTCGAAGCCGAGACAATTGTGGCAACTATTCGTCAGATCATGCTCGTGTAAAATATTTATTATGACTTAAGTAATGGGTTAAATATTGATCGCATATTGCCGGCTATTTACCAACAATATGGATTTATTCTCCAAGCGAGTGGTGAAATGCAATCAGACGAACATCCTGGGTTCAGGCAATACTTCGATTAAAATTGAGTTCTGATTAAAATAGTTACAACGCCATTAAGTCCTTGCCTCGTGTTCTTTTGTTTAGGTGGTATAGTTTGTTCACAATGTTTTTAGGTGAAGCATCCATTGTCAGACCTACACATAAAGAATAGGTAAAGGAGATCCTGAATGGAGCATTTTCTGGCTACAATAAAGGAAACCGTCAACCCCGTTACTCAGCCTGTAGGCGTCAATCTAATACGAGATGTTTCGATGATTGAAGGCTTGAAAATCAAGATGCGCGGCAAGCGATTGGCAATTTGCCAGCAGATTGCCTATAGCCGGATGTACTCTTGGTCAACCTGGACAGACTCTGAAACGGCTCATTGCGCAATCGGAACGGCCTGCACTGGCATGATACAACCTCCTCAGCGAATTATTGATGGTTCGGTCAACACGGGCGTATATCAGGAAACACAACAGGCAGCTGCCGCCATGCAAAAACTGATGCCGCGGGTTAAGCCTGGCGTCGCTGGAGTGTTGACATACCCCATAGTACGTCCATTTAAGGAAATAGTTCCTGATCTCATTGTAATTTACGTCAACTCCGCCCAGGCAATGCGTTTTATACAAGCCTTCCTTTACCATAAAGGAGGAGAGTTTGTAATGAAATCTTCTGGGGATGCAGGTGTCTGCTCTCGAGCTGTTGCACAAGTTGCAATAACCGGCGAACCAACAGTTGAAATCCCTTGTATGGGCGACCGGCGCTTTGCAATGACGCAAGACCACGAAATAATCATCGGCATTCCCTTTGCTTGGCTTGAACGCACAGCCGAGGGACTTACGGCAACTCACAAGGCTGGAATCCGTTATCCAATTCCATTCCAGATTCCTTCAGATTGCGAATTACCACCGGATTATATTACCAGTGGGAATGATACAAAATTGGCCTGATGTTGATCCGAGACTATTGCATTCAGATTACTCAAAAATTCCTATATTAAGTTTACAAATTGGATGATTGGCCAATTGTATGACTTTCCTTTACAGTATCGCAGATTTACTTCACATTGACGGTATCTAACTATGAAATGTGTTTTAAAAAAACCTTTCATTTTTAATTCAGAAGCTCGCTTGGGCCCAGTTATTGCCGTCACTATATTTTTTGTGATTGTGGTTGGTTTGGCAACTTATTTACTGATATCCGGTTATGTCCTGAAGCAAGCTGAAGGGAACATTAGAGATATGATGCAATCACACCGGGGATTACATCAGTATATTCAGAAAGTCATGCACCCAACTTTTTACGCGGCCCGCAATGCAGGTGAAGTTAAAGAAGACTATTATGCCCCGCAGATTTTTTCATCAACATATGTAGTCCGGGTAATGCACGGATTTACCAATGAGGAACGAAAAAATGCGGGACTTCCGGAAGTTTACTACAAGATGGCGACTACCAATCCTCGAAATCCGGTGAACATGGCGGATGAACGTGAAGCTCAGTTGCTAATTCAATTCAATAATCATAGAGAGTTAAAAGAATATCGAGAAGTTGTAACCGTTAACGACAAGAAATTTTTGTACTATGCCGTACCGTTTATTGAAACCGGGCAGGCATGCCTAAAGTGTCACGGAAAGCGCGAGGATGCTCCTCTTGGGCTGCAAAACTGTATCCTGGCGAGGGAGGGTTCAACGAAAAAGCAGGGGTGATTCGTGCCATAGAATCAATACGGGCACCACTCGATCACGAGATGACACTTACGTATATTTCTACGGCAGTTGTATCAACATGCCTGATTATTCCGCTTGGTCTGATCGGTTTTAATTCTCGACTGCGCGTCGCTGTACGTAGCAGAACATATGCTCTTGAAGAAGAGATTACTGAACGCCAGCAGATTCAGGACTCGCTTCATGAACAGACTCTCGAGCTTGAGAATGAGATAGCTGAGCGACAGAAGTCGCAGGAAAAATTACAGAAAAGCGAGGCACATCTGAAGATTGTTGCCGATCATGCTTCAAACTGGGAGTACTGGCGTTTAACAGACAACAGTTTTATGTATATATCCCCTTCAGTATATACCATTACTGGATACACCGTTGATGAGTTTATGAACGACCATGAGCTGATTGATCGCATTATACATCCTTATGACAGGGAACTATTCAAAAATCATAACCATGATGTCAGCAAAGACGGTCAGATACTCCCAATCGAGATACGAATAATATCTAAAAACGGCGACGTCCGCTGGATGGGGCATGTCTGCAGGCAGGTTCTTACACCTGATGGTATGCCGTGGGGATGGCGGGCCAGTAACCAGGAAATAACTGCCCGAAAACTATTGGAGCATCAACTACGAGAACAAAGCGAGCATCTTGAAAAGCTGAATCATTCGCTTGAAGAGCGCATTAGCAAGGCTGTCAGCGATCTGCGAAAAAAAGATCAAACACTTATTCAACAGAGCCGCCTAGCGGCTATGGGAGAACTGATACATAATATTTCTCATCAATGGCGCCAGCCGCTTAACAATATTGGTCTAATAATTCAGAATATGCTGTTTTCATACAGCGTTGTCCGGTTAGGTCTTTGCATGTCGTATTTTCGGTTTT
>CAIYDX010000379.1 GCA_903925005.1 uncultured Geobacteraceae bacterium | reverse complement strand
GTGCTCTTGAAAATCATCTCTGCCAGTCGCTCAAGGAGATGGAAGATAACCAGCAACGCGTACAGTCGATAGTATCATGGCCATGGATTATAAGCTCACTCTTGATTTAGAAATGGAATTAGTCGTAAGCGTCATGGTATTCCATGTGCCGGAGCCGTTCGGTTTGTATTCCCAGTGCCCGGTCATGCCGTCAGTGGTGCTGCTGCCATAGGCGGCAATACCCGGCGCGGTGTCGAGCGTATCCAAGTCTGTGACAAGCACGGTACCGCTTACGGTGGTGCCGACCATGCTCGACACAGTAACACCGGGATTCTCGGCATTGGTGGCGTTTTCCGGAACAGGCGTAGTAAAAACGAGGTTCAGCGGAGTCGGGACCACCGGCGCATCGTTGATTCCGTGGATGGTGATATCGAGCGTCGCATTGTTTGTAGCGGTGGCGCCGCCGTTATCCTGAACCGTGTAGTTAAAGTATTCGTGCAGCGTGTCTCCGGTGCCCAGGGCGATCACCGTGGCATTGGTGTTGTCCAGAACGTAGCTGTAGCCGCCAGTCGAATTGAGCGTCAGGGTGCCGTATGTTCCAACAAGAGCACTCCCGACCGTACCGGCGGTGCCTGCACCGGCGGTATTACCGAGGCGCACGGCGCTGACTGAAAGTGTGGCATCGGTATCGGCATCGGTATCGTTGGCCAGCACCCCAGCGGCTGCAACGCTTAATGTTGTAGTCGGGGTGGAGGAGAGAGCCGCATTGACGCTGCCGGTGTCGGCGCCGGCAACCGGGGTGGCGTTGGCGGCGGTGACATGCAGCGTATAGGTATAGCTGCTTGAGCTGACCTCGCTGTTACTGTCTGTTACCTTGAACTGCAATGTAGCGTCATAATTGCTGGTTTTATTGGCCGGCGTGAATACCAGATTAGCAAAATTGGCAGCGGTAATCACCTGATTGGTTGTAACGTTAACCCCGCTCAATTTCAGGGTGCCGTCGGCTGCGTTGGGCAATGCGGTAATCGTAATAGAGGCGAGGGTGTTGCTGTCGGCATCGGCAAAACCAAAGGTTTCGCCAGTGAAGTTTTTCGTGCCTGCTTCGGCTACGGTTGCCGATTGAGCCGCAGCCGTAGGTAAAGTCATCAGCGCTTCATACCCCGCCATGGCCTTATTTGTCAGCGGAGACCTGGCCTCAATCGGACCGGTTGCCGCTTCCAGCACCCAGTTCCCCCCTTTCGAGGCCGCGCCGGTGGCATCCGTAGATGCCGCCACATCCGCGCCGGTGGTCCGAGCCAATTGACCGATAAAGGCCGAACCCGTGCTGCCTGCCGCCACGTCGCAGCCGTAGAGGAGGATATCGGCATTTTTGGTGAGTGAGGAGGACCAGGCGCTGATTTCGGCGGAGCGGTCAGTGATGGTGACGGTATCCAGGTTGGTGGTGCCTATTTCAATCGATCCGGCGGAACCGTGGGAGAAGATATAAATCGAGGAGACGTTTGTATGGGATTGGAGGTAGCTGCTTATCTGAGAGACCCCGTCCTTCTGAGCGTCGAGGAATACGACTTCGATGCCCGGCTTGACGCCGGCAATCAGGGCCTGAATATCCTGCACGCGGGGATCTACGAACAGTACGCTGCTCCCCTGCCGGTCCTGCTCCTGGCCGGTTCTGTCGCCAGGAACGCGGTGATGAGCCAAGGCGTTCAAAACATCGAAGTGGGAATCACCTCTGCCGTTATCCAGCGCCCTGCCGGAATAGTCGCTAAATTGGTCATGGTGATGTTTCGCCTGTTCAGCACTTTTATCCGGCAGAGCGGCATCGGCATGGTGTCTGTCCGCCACTACCACTGCGGCGGTAGCTGCGCCGGCGGCATCAAACATGAAGCGTGGCTCAAGCGCCATCATTAGAGAAGAAAACGGAAGACTCCTGCCGTTAGCTCGAAGCAAAGAAGCCTTGATGTCCCCGGAATCAGGAAAATCCTCGACCGCATAACTGTCCGAATTGCGCAAACCGCTGGTGCCCACCGACACGCCGGGAGCTTTTACTGTTCCGGCTGGGCATCTCCCCTTACCTTTCACCTTCTCGGCGGCAACAATCCAGACATCCTTGGCGGCGTTCCAGATAAGACGATAGGCTTGGTTCATGTCAGTACTCCTTGATATGCAACTTACTATGTCTGGTGAAAACAAAACAATGGATCGGCATATTACGGATAAAATAAAATCAGGTTATACTCTCTGAAATTCTAATGAAAGTAAATCCGTAGAACTACGTAGTTTGACAATAAATAAACAGCAGCCCGGTTAAACAGAAAGCCCCCATCTCGTAATTTGAAATGAGGGCTTTATTTATTTTAACAGTCGGTGTTCACCATGCGGCATGATCTGTAAAACAATGGATTATTTATGGGCTGGCTATGGACTATGATCAATGAAAAGCGGTCCAATTCGGTCAAAATACGTCGTAATAACTACCTCCACCATTACTGTAGCATACAATATATAACCTACCGATTCTTAGAGCATAGTACAGCATGGTACAACTCCAGCAAACCACGTCTTAACGCTATGTCAGGTTCCAGATCATCATCTCCAGAATATCTTTCCAGCTCTTGCCGATCTCATTAACCACTGTCGGCTCAAACCCGCAATGCATCATGCATTGAGCGCAGCGAAGGTCTTTACCTACTCCGTATTTTTCCCAGTCGGTCTTCGCCATCATCTCGGCAAAAGTCGGATAATGGGTGTCCGTGATCAGATAGCAGGGGGCCTTCCAGCCGCGCGGATTACGGGTCGGGTTGCCCCAGGGGGTACATTCCAGCTTCTTTTCTCCCTTGAGAAACCGGAGATACATCGGCGTGGAGTAGAAGCGGTGTTTTTTACTCATTTCATAGACTTCAGCAAACTTCTTTTCAATATCCCGGCGCTCAAGGAACAGCTTCTCACCGACCGCTTCATAGCCGAAACCGGGCGCAACCAGAAGTCCGTCAACTCCGATCTCCTCCAATTGACTAAAGAGCATTTCAATTTCAACCAGATCGGTTTCTTTGAAAATGGTACTGTTCGTACAAACCCTGAACCCTTTCTCTTTGGCTTTTTTGATCGCCGCCATTGCGGTTTTGAAGGCGCCTTTGCGCTCCAGAATCCGGTCATGAGTATCTTCCAGGCCATCCATGTGAATATTGAGCGTGAAATTAGGATGCGGCGTCATCGAGTCAAGCGCCTTTTCAAGCAGGATGCCGTTTGTGCAGAGGTAGATATGTTTGCCTCGCTGCAGTATTGCCGCGATAAGTTCATGAATCTGTGGATAGAGGAACGGCTCCCCTCCGGTTATGGTTACTACCGGTGCCGGGCATTCATCCACCGATTGCAGACACTCTTCCAGACTCATCATTTCCTGGATTGTGTCGGCATATTCACGGATTCTGCCGCAGCCGGAACAGGCAAGATTGCAGAGATGGGTCGGCTCCAGCATCAATACCAGCGGATATTTTTCCGTTTTATTGATCTTGTTGCTGATAATGTATTTCGTTAAATCATAATTGAGACGTAGTGGAAAGCGCATTGTTTTAATTCCTTATATTATTCGTATAGTTATGCATATTATTTCAAAAAACCTGAACTGATTAGTACTGATCTTCCTCCAAAGACAGAATGTAGTGGCGTACCCGGTGGGTCGCCCCGGTGCAACATCCGCCATTGCGCCCATGGCAACAGGGCGAGCCAACGGCGTCGCCCCTACAGAATCAAATAATGTACATAGCGGAAGATTGGTATCAATCAGTAAGCTTGTTGAGGGATGAAAATTCCTCTCATCCCTCATCATCATTACACCCTATCTCTCCCACATTTCTTTCTTGTCCTTGCCGAGATAGGCGCGTTTCACCTCGGCATTCTCCATTAATTCGTCTGCCGGACCTTCAAGGATAACTTTTCCGGTTTCAAGGACGTAGCCGCGATCGGCCAGCTTGAGCGCGGCCTTGGCATTCTGCTCTACCAGCAAAATAGTGGTGCCGTTTTCCCGCCGCAAACGTTCCAGTACGCGAAAGATCTCCTGCACAACAAGCGGTGCAAGCCCCATGGAAGGTTCATCCAGAAGCAGCATCTTGGGGTTTGCCATCAGCGCACGACCGATGGCGAGCATCTGCTGTTCTCCCCCCGACATTGTACCCGCCAGCTGTTTGCGCCGCTCTTCAAGACGCGGAAACAGGGCAAATATCTGTTCCATATCCTTATGAATGACACCCTTCCCTTCCCTGTTCCGGTACCTCAGATACGCTCCCAGCTCCAGATTATCCTCAACGGAGAGCGGCTTGAACACCTGGCGTCCCTCCGGGACCTGGGAAATACCATGCTGCACAACTTTGTCCGGCGCCAACGCCGCGATCGTCTCCTTGCAAAACAGTATCTCTCCTGAAGTTGCCGGTATAACGCCCGAAATGGTGTTCAAAATGGTGGTCTTACCGGCGCCGTTGGCACCGATCAAGGTCACGATTTCGCCCTCGCCCAGATGTAGCGAGACATTTTTGAGAGCGTGAACTTTTCCGTAGTAGGTGTTGATGTTTTTAAGACGCAGCATCAGTCGTCATCCCCCAGATAAGCGGCGATAACTTCAGGAGATTCCTGGATTTCGCGGGGAGTCCCCTCCGCAAGCTTTTTGCCGAGATTAAGAACAACGATACGATCGCAGATGTCCATGACCAGTTCCATATCATGCTCAACCAGAACCACGGTAATGCCCAAATCCCGGATCCGCTTGATCAGCTGGGCCAGGCCGAGGGTTTCCTGGCTGTTAAGCCCCGCCGCCGGTTCATCCATCAAGATGATGCGCGGCTCGACGGCAAGCGCTCTGGCAATCTCCAGCAGGCGTCCTTTTCCAAACGGGAGACTCCCGGCAATATGGTCGGCCAGATCGAAAATACCGGTAAATTCGAGCCACTTCACGGCACCGGCACGGATCCGCCGCTCTTCGGATATACTCCATGGCATCTTGAGCGCACAGGCCAAGAGGCCGCTGGAACTTTTGGTGTGCATTCCGACCATGACGTTTTCAAGCACCGTCATACCCCCGAACAGCTCGATATTCTGAAATGTTCGCACCATGGCGAGCCGGGCCAACCGTTCAGGCGGCAAACCGGTAACATCTTTTCCCTCCAGCATGACCCTGCCGGCGCTCTGGCGGTAGATACCGGTAATTATGTTGAAAAGAGTCGTTTTTCCGGCTCCGTTCGGACCGATGACGCCGGTGATGTCCCCTTTTGCAATGGAAAAAGAGACGGCATCGAGTGCGGTCACGCCACCGAATACCTGTGTAATCCCGGAGACCTCAAGCATGACCGGCCTCCCCCTTCTGCTTCACAACCTTCCTGAACAGTGCGGGAATGCCGCGCACAAGTCCTCCAGGCATATACATTACCATTACCATCAGCAGAGCGCCGTAAATAATTATGTCGTAATCGTTGGCACCGCGCAGAAATTCCGGCAGAAGGGTCAGAAGCGCGGCTCCGAGAAACGAACCGTAAATACTGCCGAGCCCTCCGATTACCACCATCGTAAGCAGTTCAATTGAAAAATTAAAGCCGAATGATGCCGGAGAAATAAAAGTCATCGTATGTGCGTAGAGACTGCCCGCCAGAGATGAAATCACCGCGGAAAGGGCAAATATCTGTACTTTCAGGACGCGCGCATTGACCCCAAGAACCTGTGCCGCGACCTCTGAATCATGCACCGCCCGCAACGCTCGTCCGACCCGGGAGTTGGCAAGATTGAGCGCAAACAGCATGACCGCCAGGGTCACCCCCCAGATCAGATAATAATTTTTCACATCCGAATCAAAGCTGATACCGGCCAGCTGCAGATTAGGAATGCCGGACAGGCCTGACGGACCGCCGGTCAACTCAACTGTTTCATTGAAAACGATATAGATGATTATTCCGAGGCCAAGCGTCGCCATTGCCAGGTAATGTCCCTTCAGCTTCAGGACAGGGAACCCTATCAGATAGGCCAAACAGCCGACTACTATAGCCGCGGCCGGCATGGCAAACCATGGGTCCAGACTGTAGGTTGTTGTCATGATGCCTGAGAGATAAGCGCCCAGACCAAAAAAACCGGCATGTCCGAGAGAAATCTGTCCGGCATAGCCGAGGAGCAGATTGAGCGCAATGGCCAGCATGGTGTTGATGCCGACAAACACCAGCACGTTCATCAGGTATCCCCCCATGAACAGCTGCGGGGCGACCATGATCAGCAGGGCAAAACCGATAAATAAGAGAAGGTCCCGTTTCATGCCGTCAGACCCGCTCCGAGTCGGCTTTACCGAAGAGCCCCTGCGGCCGGATAAACAGAATCAGCAGCAAGATGATGAAGGCGATCGCATCCTTGTAACCGGAAGAAATCAGTCCGGCGCCAAGCGATTCCAGCACCCCGAGGATCAAACCGCCGATTACGGTGGAAACACCGCTGCTCATCCCGCCGATGATTGCCGCACAAAACCCTTTCAATCCCAGCATGACGCCGACATCGTAGGCGGTCATCGTCAACGGCGCAATGATAATGCCGGCAACGGCCCCCATTGCGGAGCTGATGATAAATGAAAACAGCACCATACGCTTGACATCGATCCCGACCAAGCCGGCAGCGCGGCGGTTGTAGGCGCAGGCGCGCATCGCCTTGCCGCTGATCGTATGATAAAAGTAAACCTTGTTGATGATGATTATTATCAGGGTAATGGCAAGGATCCAGAGATGCTGCGGAAGTATGGTTGCTCCCCCGATAGCGATTGGAGTGTCACCTGAAAAAGGGGGAACCGCATGGGTATCCTTGCCCCACACCAGCATTGCCAGACCACGGATCAGGATACTTCCGCCGATAGTGATTATCACCAGGTTGATCGGAGTTGGCTGCTTAAGAGGCCGGATAGCCAGGCGCTCGAATAAAATGCCGACCACGGTGGAAACTGCCACGGCAGAGGGAATCGCCGCCCATAACGGCAGCTTGAGAAGTTCCAGGCATGACAGCGTCAGCAGGCCGCCCAGCATGACAAATTCACCCTGAGCAAAATTAATGATGCCGGTAGCGTTGTAAATAATCGAAAAACCGATACCGATCAAAGCATAGATAGCACCGGTTGATAAACCTGACAGCGTGTATTGTAGGATCTGGTCGAACTGCATTATACCTCATAAATGTAGGGGCGAAGCAAGTGCTTCACCTGCTTCGCCCACCACTCCTGGCGTTTTCTCAAAAGTCGGGCGAAGCGGATACAACATGCTTCGCCCCTACGAAATTATTTTACAATAACCCAATCTTTATTCTTAACCTCTACCAGCACAAATGCATCTTTACCCAAGCCGGCGTGATCCTGGGCAGAGTAGGTAAAACTGCCGCCGATACCGGCAAAGCCTTTGGATTTTTCAAGTTGGTCACGAATTGTGGCAGCTGAACCGGCACCATTTTCAATCGCATTTCTGATCAGCATAACGGCATCCCAGGCATGTCCACCGAAATGGTCCCCTTCTGCTTTGTAATGATTCTGGTAATCCTTGACGAAAGCCATCAACGGTTTTTTCTGTTTGTCGGAACCGGGCAGCAGATCGGAGACAACTACCTTGCCTGAAGGGAGCTTGATACCTTCAGCAGCATCTCCAGCCAATTCAATGAATTTTTTGGATGATACTCCATGGCTCATAAACAGTGGCGTTTTAATGCCTAGCTGGCGGGCATTTTTGGCAATAACAGCCGGGCCGGGGTTGGTACCCCAGCAGATGATGGCCTGGGGATGAGCACCGCGAATTTTAGTCAACTGTGCGGTCATATCGGTATCTTTGGGACCATAGGTGTCGTCGGAGACGATCTTAATGCCGTATTTAACCGCCTGGCTCTTCAGTTGTTCACGTCCCGAGGCGCCAAAACCATCCGAAACGGTCAGAATAGACACCGAGGTCTGCTTTGTTTTCTGCAGATATTCATATATTTTTCCGACCGCTAACGAATCGTTCTGGGCAGTCTTGAAAACCCATTTTTTAATAGGGTCGGTAATTTTACTGCCGGCAGAGCAGGAAATCAACGGTATCTGCGCTTTTTCCGTCACCGGAATAACCGCCATGGTTTCACCGGTAGTGCTCGGTCCGATGATAGCGACTACCTTATCGTCCTTGATCAGTTTAGTTGCCAACTGCACGGCTTTGGTCGCATCGCCGGAAGTATCGTACGCCACCAGTTCAAGCTTGTGCCCTTTGACACCTCCCGCCTTGTTGATTTCATCTATTACCATCTTGGCGCTGTTGCGCTCCGGTTCACCAAGAAAAGCGGCGGGTCCGGTTACCGCAAACAGAGCGCCGATCTTTATCGGTGCGGCGGCAAATACTGAGACAGAAAACAGCAGGGTAACTGTTGCAATTACGAAGCTCATAACTTTAACATTCATAAGCAATCTCCCTGAATTATATTAATAATTCTACTTAACCAGCGACCAATCACCCTTGACGATTCTGACCATCTCAAAAGCAGAAATATCAAGTCCGTTATGATCTTTTGGAGACATTGTAAACACCCCGGAAATACTGACCAGTTTGCTGGCATGTTCAATTCCGTTGCGAATTTGCTCCGGAGTCGAGCCGCCCTTTTTGATCGCGCCAGTGACCAGTAGGAATGCATCATAGGCATAGCCGCCAAACGTCGACGCTTCTGCGCCATAGGTCTTCTTATACGACTGATCGTACCCTTTAAGCAATTTGTACTGTTTATCACCTTTCGGAAGCGCATCGTAAATGGCAAGTTTACCGGCTGGAAGCATGACCCCTTCGGCAGAATCGGCACCGGCCAGTTCGATATACTTCTTGGAGGCAACTCCGTGGCTCATGTAGAGAGGCGTCTTGAGGCCGAGCTGCTTGACGTTCTTTGTGATAACCGCCGGTCCCGGATTGGTGCCCCAGCAGATAATCGCATCGGGCTTGATGCCGCGGATCTTGGTCAACTG
The DNA here is from genome assembly GCA_903925005.1 of uncultured Geobacteraceae bacterium. Classification (GTDB taxonomy): domain Bacteria; phylum Desulfobacterota; class Desulfuromonadia; order Geobacterales; family Pseudopelobacteraceae; genus JACRCG01. The sequence goes on along the minus strand of CAIYDX010000379.1, from coordinate 14,231 downwards.
TGAAGTCATGTCGGTATCCTTCGGGCCGTAAACCTCATCGGCCACGATGGTAAAACCTTTCAGTTTGGCTAGAGCCTTTATCTGTTCACGACCGGAAGCGCCGAAGCCGTCTGTAACCGTCAGCAACGCGATACTCTTCTGTTTTTTGGCGGCCATGTAGTTCAGTATTTTTTCGGCGGCAACATGATCATTGGCCGGAGTTTTAAATACCCACTGCTTGGCCGGATCGGTTATTTTAATGCCGGCAGCACATGAAATCATCGGGATCTTCTCTTTTTCAACTACCGGGATAACCGCCATGCTTTCGCCTGTCGTGCTTGGTCCGATGATTACGCTGACCTTGTCATCCTTGATCAGTTTTGTTGCCAACTGAACCGCTTTGGTAGCATCGCCGCCGGTATCGTAAATAACTGCTTCCAGCTTCTGGCCGTTGATGCCCCCTTTTTCATTGGCCTCTTTCACCAGCAGTTCAAGCGTCTTTTTTTCCGGCTCACCAAGGAATGAAGCCGGGCCGGTAACGGCAAACAGGCCACCGATCTTGATGGTGCCGGATGCAAACGACAGGGTTGCACTGATGAGAATCAAACAGATGCTGCAAAATAGTAACGACATCTTTTTCATTTCGACCTCCGATAATTTATAAGCGCTACACTACATGCTGTACAAACGGCTTCCTTCAAGCATATTGAAATTATGGGTCTGCAATGCGGCAATCGCTTTGTCGGTTTCGTCGAAGCGGAAGATGATTACGGCGTTGCCGCCACAGCGCTCGACAAAGGCATACATGTACTCGACATTTATCGCTTCCCGGTCAAGTACCTGAAGAATTGCAGACAAACCACCGGGACGGTCCGGCACCTCAACCGCAACAACTTCCGTCATACTGACGGTAAAACCGTTTTCTTTCAGCACCGAATTGGCCTTGGCACCGTCATTGACAATCAGGCGCAAGATGCCGAAATCGGAGGTATCGGCAAGCGAAAGCGCCCTGATATTAATCCCGACATCGCCGAGAATACGGGTTATTTCAGCCAGTCGTCCGGACTTGTTTTCGATAAAGATGGATATCTGTTCAACTTTCATGATGTACCTCCCTTAACCGTCACAATTTTCGGTTATCAATTACCCTTTTCGCTTTACCCTCACTGCGCTGAATCGTCTTCGGTTCGACCAGTTTTGCCGTGCAGGTGACACCCAGCATATCCTTGATCTCTTTTTCGATACGCCGCGACAAAGCCTGCAGCACTTTGATCTCATCCGAGAACAGATGTTCACTGACCTCAACCTGAACCGTCAGTGTGTCCAGAGTCCCCTGCCGATCGACAATCAGCATGTAATGCGGTTCGATCCCCTCGATCCCGACCAGAACCGCTTCTATCTGGGAAGGAAAAACATTGACACCACGGATAATCAGCATGTCGTCGGAGCGGCCGCTCATACGGGTAATGCGGGCATGGGTGCGGCCACAGACGCACGGTTCATACGTAAGGCTGGTAATGTCGCGGGTACGGTAGCGGATAAGCGGAATCCCTTGCTTGGTAATGGTGGTAATTACCAGTTCGCCACGTTCTCCTTCCGGCAGGCGCTCGCCGGTATCCGGGTTGATGATCTCCGGAATGAAGTGATCTTCCCAGATATGAAGTCCCTGCTTGGCTTCGATGCACTCGATGGCCACGCCTGGGCCCATGATTTCCGACAGACCATAGATATCTATTGCCGTCAGATTGAGTTTCCTCTCAATCTCATTACGCATCTCTTCGGACCATGGTTCGGCGCCGAAAATACCGACCCGCAACTTCAGACTTTTGAAATCAACCCCTTCCACCTGCGCTTCTTCGGCCATGAACAGCGAGTATGAGGGGGTGCAGGTCAATACCGTCGAGCCGAAATCCTGCATGATCATGATCTGGCGCTTGGTGTTCCCACCCGATATCGGAATAACGGAAGCGCCCAATCGCTCGGCGCCGTAATGAGCGCCGAGGCCACCAGTGAATAGTCCGTAGCCGTAGGCGTTGTGGATAATATCCCCTTTATGGGCTCCCGCCGCAACGAATGAACGCGCCATAAGTTCGGACCAGGTCGATATATCTTTCTGTGTGTAGCCGACGACCGTCGGTTTGCCGGTCGTGCCGCTCGACGCATGGATCCGGACAATCTCTTCCATCGGCGCGGCAAACAGGCCGTAAGGATAAGAATCACGCATATCCTGTTTGGTCGTAAACGGAAGCTTCTGCAGATCATCAAGGCTGGTTACGACAGAAGGCTTAATTCCAGTTGCATCAAAAGTTTTCTTATAAAACGGAACATTGTCGTACACCCTATCAAGCACAGCTTGCAGCCTTTTCAACTGCAGGGCTTCAAGAGCGGGACGTGGTAAGGTTTCAAATTCTTCGTTGAAAAACATACGGCTACACCTCTTTAGTGATAACTGACAGGTACGGCAATACGATTGAGACTTTACAACTCGCGCCCCATATGGAAGGCCTGTTTATTGATATCTAGCGCTTTACCCGGCACCATCTTTTCCAGAGCTCTCAGCCAAAATTTTTCGGAAATGTCAAGCCGTTTTGAGACGGCACCAAGCAGGACCGTGTTAGCGGCCCGGACATTGCCCGCATCGGTTGCCATTTTTTGACCGTCCACCAGCAGGAAATCAGGGAACTGAGTCTTGATACGCTCCGCCAACCCTGCCGGATAGGTTTCCTCCCCCATGAGAACTGACGGAGGCGAGATCTGCAGGTCGTTGGCCACCACGGTGCCACCAGGCTTCAGAAGAGGCAGCGAACGTGCGGTCTCCATCAATTCAAAACCGAACAGGATGTCCCCCTCCCCCTCCGGGACAATCGGAGAAAAGACTTCCGTACCGTAACGGACATGGGATACGACACTGCCGCCACGTTGCGACATACCATGTATTTCGCTTTTCTTGACGTCGAACCCGGCCAGCATCGCCGCTTCGGATAGAATTTCAGAAGCCAGCAGTATCCCCTGACCGCCGACACCCACCAACAGTATATTTGTTATCTGACGGCTCATTTCACTCTCCCGATTGCATTAAACCCGCACAACTGGCGGCAGACATCGCACCCGGTACAGAGCAGCGGATCAATGGCGGCTTTCCCCTTCTTGCTCCCATCCCCGGCAGGACGCCACTCGATTGCCGGACAACCGATCTTCAGACAGGCGCGGCAACCGATACATTCTTCTGCGTCAACCGCATAGACCGGGCCTTTTTGGAAAACATCTTCCCGCTTGATCAGCACACACGGTTTATTGGTGATGATCACCGAAGGTTCAGGACGTTCCATCTCTTCAGCAATAACCCGTTTAGTCTCTTTCAGATCAAGCGGATTGACGACGCGAATATTTTTCACCCCCAGCGCCTTGCAGAGTAGCGGAATATTTATCGCATTAGTCGGCTCGTCCATCAACGTAAAACCGGAAGCCGGATTATCCTGACGACCGGTCATTGCGGTAATGCTGTTATCAAGAATGATCACCGTAGCGGGTGCGTTGTTGTAGACCATATCCATCAGACCGTTCAATCCGGTATGCAGGAACGTCGAGTCGCCGATCACGGCCACAACCTTTTTCTTCTCCTCTGCAGAAACAACCTTGGTCACGCCGGTCGCCATGCCGATCGATGCCCCCATGCAGACACAGGTATCCATCGCCGAGAGCGGCGGCAAGAAGCCTAACGTATAACAGCCGATATCGCCGGTAACATAGGCTTTGAGCTGATTGAGCGCAAAAAACACCCCGCGGTGCGGACAACCGGGACACATGTTTGGTGGCCGTCCCGGCATTTTTTCGGCCGGAATAACGGCAGGCTGCGGCAGACCAAAAGCGCTTCGGAGGCGTCCAGGAGTCAGTTCGCCGCAGAGTGAGATGATCTCCTTGCCGATGGCGGCGATACCCATGGCCTTGACCTGCTCTTCTATAAAGGGGTCAAGCTCTTCAATGACATAGACCTTATCGACTTTGGCGGCAAATTCCCGGATCAAATCGTAAGGCAGCGGGTGTACCAAACCGAGTTTCAGGGTTGAAGCATTCGGCAGGACTTCCCGGACATACTGATAACAGATGCCGGCGGTTATGATACCGATCGAGGTATCGCGAAGCTCCAGGCGGTTAAGCGGCAGCGTTGCCGCGGCTTTGGCAAGATCGGCCAAGCTCTGTTCGACCAGCGGATGCCGTACCTTGGCGTTACCGGGAAGCATAACCAGTTTGGCCGGATTTCTTTCAAGCTTCGGCTGCGGCAGGTCAGTCACCCGTTCACCCAGTTCAACGACCGATTTACCGTGGGAAATACGCGTACTGCTTCTCAGCATGATCGGCGTGTCATACTGCTCGGACAGTTCAAAAGCCAGCCGGGTAAACTCCTTGCATTCCCGCGAATCGGATGGTTCCAGCATCGGCACCTTGGCAAATTTGGCGTAGTTGCGGCTGTCCTGCTCATTCTGGGACGAATGCATTTCCGGGTCGTCGGCCACAACCAGCACGAGGCCTCCCCGCACACCGGTGTACGAAAGGGTAAAGAGCGGGTCTGCCGCCACATTGACGCCTACGTGTTTCATCGTGCAGAGAGCCCGACCGCCGCCAAAGGAAGCGCCTATAGCAACTTCAAGCGCCACTTTTTCATTGGGCGCCCAGGAGGAATCAATTTCTTTGTATTTGAGCGCATTTTCAAGAATTTCGGTAGAAGGGGTGCCGGGATAGGCGCAAGCCACGAGACAGCCCGCTTCATAAGCGCCGCGGGCAATGGCCTCGTTGCCGGAGAGAATTTCTTTCATCGGTTTATTCCTTGCAGCATTTGAGTGTGTAGAAATAGAAGCGGGTAACTATACTAAAACTGCCGTGATAATGCAATTTGTTTGAGAAACTCAGATTATTTTGCCGTACTTGACAGGACGAATACCAGTGGCATAATCAAGCAGATTGGAAGCTGCTTTATGAGGATTTCAGGCAATGATTAACTACCGATAAGCTGTAGAATCGATTCCATGAAAACTTTTGATCACCATGAACGGCTTGTTTACTACAGCAAGGAAGAAGAGCTGATTAACCGCTGCACCCATGGCATCGGTGTGCTGGCTAGCTTAATTGGGGTGATCGCCCTGATCGCACTCGCCTCCAGGCAGCACGATATCTATCGCGTTGTCAGCGCCTGCATTTACAGTGTGGCAATGGTCGCCTTTTATTGCCTGTCGACCGTCTATCACAGCGTGAGCAGTCCCTACGCCCGTTATATATTCCGTATTCTGGACCACGCCAGCATTTACCTGATGATCGCGGGGAGCTACACACCTTATGCTCTGGTAACTTTGCGGGGGGCTTGGGGATGGTCGCTGTTTGGTGCGGTCTGGGGGTTGGGAACCGTGGGGGCGATCATGAAGATCTTCACGACCCATCGCCTGCAATTTATCGGACCGATGCTCTACATCGCTCTGGGGTGGATCGTGGTGATCGCCTGGAAGCCGCTTTCCGCAGCACTCCCGACAAACGGCATATTACTGCTATTTGCTGGCGGCGTGGCCTACACTGTCGGAGTCATCTTTTATCTCTGGGATCGCCTCCCCTACAATCATGCAATTTGGCACCTCTTCGTCCTGACCGGCAGCGTATGCCACTACTGTTCCGTTTATTTTTATGTGATGCCGCGCCATCACTAACGCAGCATATGCCCAGTACATTCAACTAATAAGGTTGATTCCACACTCGTCGATAAAGACAACAAAAAAAGGACTCAGGCAATTAAGCCTAAGTCCTTGAATTTATTGGTGGAGCTGAACAGGAAGGAAAACTAACTTCCCACTAGCAGAATAGCTAGTGCATGTTCAGGACAACCGACTGGAATAACTACCTTTTTAATTAGCTATCGGTATTAGATCGGCGACTATGTAATTCGATGATGTACCAGTAAAATATACCAGTCATAGGACCATATTTGTGTACCAATTTTCTGTGTCTATTTATAGCAGAATTATCGTTGTATTGACAGAAAAAAGTAGCATGTGCTCACTCCATATCCACATTCTTGATTCCATCCGGTCGCCAGCTCGGCGGGATTACATGAGACCCCGCCCTCTCCTTCCCAGGTAACAGCGTGCCGAATGTGACTGACATTCTACCGAAGCGATCGTTAATAGCATCCATAGCTTGGGTCGCAAAGAGCTTCTTCCGCTCATCCTCAAAAAGTGGTAATTGCGCGGCCTGATGTTTGAGGTTACTCAAGCTGATACCCAAGAGACGAACCGGCTGTTCAAGTTCAACAGTGTTAAGAATGCTGAGTGCTGCGCGATAGATCTCATCGCTGAGGTTGATGTAGCTTTTCAACGTGGTCTGTTTACCCCAAGATGAGTAGAAATCGGCGTAACGCACATACAGATGAAATTGTTTTGCCGCTTACGTTGTATCGCCTAGCCCGGCTACCGACCATTTCGCTGAGTTGAAGCAGAAAACGTTTGATCTCAACAGGATCAGAAATGTCACGTTCAAGCGTGCTTGAGTGCCCGACGCTTTTGACATCATTTTCGTCGGCGAACTGCACCACAGGCGAGTGATCGATACCCTGCCCCATCTCCTTTAACCGTTTACCAATGATTCCGAATTTGCGGGTTAGTCTTGCTTCCTCGCAGCGTCCAAGTTCGCCGCAGGTATATATGGACATCATATTCAAGTGTCGCTTCATTTTGGAGCCGATACCGCAAAGTTCACCGATCGGCATTCGCTCCAGTGTACGTGAAACGCTCTCTGGAGTAAGAACGGTGATTCCATCCGGTTTTAACATGTCCGAGGCAAGCTTCGCTAGAAGCTTGTTTGGGGCGATGCCGATTGATACTGTGATATCGAAGCAGTGCTTGATACGAGCTTTGATGAGGTATGCAATATTTTCGGCACTACCGAATATAGACAGTGAATGCGTGACGTCCAACCAGCTCTCGTCAATGCTGAAAGCCTCTACTTCCGGAGTATAATCTCGGAAAATCTCGTTCATCCGAGTCGAAGTGTAGGTGTATTTCTTATTATCGCCGACGACAATAATCAATTCCGGGCACACCCGAAGTGCTTCATACTTCGACATACCGGTCTTGACGCCTTTTGCTCGGGCTTCGTAGGAACTTGTAGTTATGACTGTTCGACCGTGACTTCCCACAACAGCTATCGCTTTGCCACGGAGTTCCGGGTTGGCGGCTTGTTCGACTGAGGCAAAAAATGCATTCGCGTCAATATGAAGAACTGTACGATATTGCATAGTTACGCGCCTTCGAGGCTGCAAAGTTCCCATGTTTGGTCGGATGTATTATATACCAATTCGTACAACCCGCCGTCATCGCGCACGGAGAAGTGCAGACGTTTGGCACTTCCTTTTAGGTCATTCCAGGTATATGTCGTTTCGAGTATAGAGTGTTTGCGGTTATGCCAGTCAAACCAGACAGGTTTGATTGATCGACCGGGTCCGAAAACCACACCGACCCGTATAGGTTCTTTGATGTGCACGGCTCACCCCAGATTACGATATACGCCGACAACTTTACCGATAATAGTTATGTCGTCGGAGCCGTCCGGAATGAATATTGGAGCCATGTGTGTATTCTCAGGCTGCAGCCGGATTTTACCTTGCTCACGAAAGAAGCGCTTCAAGGTTGCTTCGCCTTCTACCATAGCTACGACGATGTCCTGATTATCAGCCGAAGGCTGAGGACGGACAAGTACCAGATCCTTTTCGCATATACTCGCGTTGATCATTGAGTCACCACGTACGCGAAGAAAAAACTTACCACCGTGTAACAGAGAACGATCAACTGAGATGTAACCGGTAATGTCTTCCAGCGCAGGAGTAAGCGAACCAGCTTGCACGGTACCGGCAACGGGTATCGAGGCCGAGTCAGTGGTAGGAGTTGTCAGCGCAATGCCTCTGGAGCTAGAATCTCGCTTGATGTAACCTTTTTTCTCCAGAGCATCCAGATGTCGAGTCGCGGATACCTTTCCAGACACACCGAGATGTGCACAGATCTCACGAAGTGTTGGCGGGTACCCATCGTTATCAATATGTGACTGAATGTAATCCAGAACTTGTTTCTGACGATCTGTAGGCAGAGACATACGACACTCCTCGGTAGTTGTCATACGTAATACGTTGACGAGCGTCAACTATAATGAGTTGAATTGATGATGTCAAGAGAGCTTTTGATGTGGTCTACACGGAGGCACCCGGGCGCAAAGCATAAGTGTTCTTATTAGCGAGGTCTCCGGAAGTCACGAGGGGACCTCACGTGCATTCAGGCGTCGCACGTCGCACGTGTCGTAATAGTCAAAAACTTCAGTAGCAAAACCCATCACGCAATATCCCCAAACCGCCCACCCAGTGTCAACCCCCCAACGAACTTTTTATCAAAGCATCTCCTCTATCTATCTTCAGCAGAAAGAATTCCCAGAGACAGGAGGAGAAATTATGAAGGTTGATTCCGTTCCAGTTGAAACAAACGGTAAAACAAGCAATGTTGGGGTTACCCCTACTTCGCAACGACAAGAGAACTGGGGGGCGACGCCGGTTGTGGTCAATCTCAATCGAATCGATTAGACCTCAGACAAAACTGGTATCTGGTATGGCTCCCAGAAACGGAAGGTATTGCGTCCTGCTTTTTTGGCAGCATACATGGCCCTGTCCGCTGCAATCTCCAGTTCTTTTATGACAGCACCATTGTCTGGATAAATACTGACCCCAATGCTTGTAGTCAGTTCAACGTGCGCTTCTGTCAACAAAATCGGTTGTGACAACTGTACCAGTAGTTTTTCAGCAATGGTAGTCAACAGTTCTCTGTCACCACAGTCAGCGATGATAATACAAAACTCGTCGCCCCCTTGGCGACTGATGGCATCAATATCTCTTTTACAGCAAGTTTTGATTCTCTCAGCAGCTTCCACAAGAACCAGATCACCTGCTTCGTGGCCAAGACTGTCGTTAATTGCTTTAAAATGATCCAGATCCAAATACAACAATCCAAACTTCATGCCATAGCGCCGTGATTTAGCTACCGCCTGTTCAAGGCGATCCACGAAGAGCCTCCGATTTGCCAGACCGGTAAGTGGGTCGTGAAATGCCATGTCGCGGATAGTCTGTTCGTTTCTGATGCGCTCGCTTATATCTCGAATGATCTCGACCGATCCGGTAATTTCACCGCGAGAATCACGCAGCAGCGAGGCTGTACTCTCGATATGGATTATTCCCCCGTCCTTTTTTTGGTAGTCTCGGCATGCTGAATGGACTTGCCCTTCATTAAATGCTTTTACTGTAGGGCAATCAAGACATGGTTCAGACAAACCAAAGACTTCGTAGCATGCTGTACCGGTCAAGTCACCGAATAATTCCGTGATAGCTCTATTCTGATACTGAATCTTGTAATCAAGATCCTTGATACTAATACCTTCACCAAGACAATCTACCATAGTAGTAAACTTTATTTGTTCCTCTTCCGCCTGTCTGCGTTCAGTAATATCGAGCTTGACGCACACTAGACCTGCAATATTACCTGCTGCATCCAGAAAAGTTGATTTATTATATTCAAAATCACGGAATTTACCCGGAGCTATCTGCACCCTATTTTCAAAGATCTGAACACCGGGGTTTTGTAATAGATCAAGATCCTTGGCATGGTAACTGGCAGCAAGCTCAGATGAATCAGCAATATCAAAAAAAGTTTTCCCGCGCAGATGTTCCGAAGAAAGTCCGGTCATTTGTGTATAGGCACGGTTACACCCAAGATACCTAAGGGAGGCATCCTTGTAATAAATCGGGCTTGGTACCGTGTCAAGTAGCGTAGTTACAAACTGCAGATTATCAATCATAGCCTTTTCGTTTTGCTTTTCGTTGTTAATGTCTGCCATAGTCAGTAACAGGTATTCTCCGCTTTCTTGATAATCGGCGCACCGGACATCACGACGTCCAGTCAGGCGAACCCAAAGCAAGGAACCATCAGCACGATTGAGACGTACATCTATGTTTTTCTCCTCCGGGCAATTGAAAAAGGCCCCGTATCGGGCATGAAAGATATCCCGGTCTTCAGAATACATGAATGAGGCGAATGCAGAGCCGATTAAAATACTACCAGTGTCCCCCAGCATAACGGCAAAGGTCTGGTTATGCTTGAGGATGATGCCATTCTCTTCAAGCGACAAGTATCCGACCGGCGCGTGATTGTATAGATTCTGATATTCCTCTTCAGCCTGCCTGATATTGAGATGAGTCTTAACTCGGCGCTTCAGAATTGCCGGTCTAAACGGTTTTGTAATGTAATCAACAGCACCCAGGCTGAATCCCTTGACTTCTTCAGCCTCCTCATCTAGTGCCGTGACGAAAATAACCGGAATATTCTTGATGGTCGCATCTTCCTTGAGGATGCGGCAGACCTCGAACCCGTTCATCTCCGGCATCATAATATCAAGCAGGATAAGGTCCGGCATTGCACTTTGAGCCAGTTTAAGGGCATCAGGTCCGTTCATCGCACCGATAATCTCGTAGTCGTCGTGCAGCATTTTGTAGAGAATGGTGAGATTCTCGGGAATGTCATCGACAATCAGCAGCTTTTTCTTTTCCACTGGGCATCCTTTTTGCGGCAATGTTATGAGCACCATCGGTGCCACCTCAGCGGTCAATCTCAAATTCATCACGGGTTTTCTCGATTTCTGCAAAGCTGCTACGCAGGCATGATGTTGTGATGCGTGTCGTCGACAATCAGTTCGGTGACGGAAACAGATGCCGAACTCATGCAATATCCCTCTTTTCGTAAGATGTAAGAATTATGCCGTTGTTGGCCGCAAGCGTCAGGAGTGAGTCATGTGCCGACGTAAAATCGAAATTATACAGATGCTTTCTGAGTGTATTGATATCCTTTTCAGGCAATCCTGCGAATTCTTTTCGATAATCGTCCAGATAATGTTCCGCCTTACCATTTTTATCTTTTATATAGTCCAAAAGTTTATTCAGAATCGGCGTTACGACGGCAACGTCAAGAATATTGGGGAGAATGACGCCGGTCTGGGAAGTGACCTGCAGTTGGTTGTTCAGTTCCGTCATCAACCGCTCCAGCTCTGCGGTAAAGAGCTTGATTGCGTCATTGAGGTTTGATGGTGATTCGCCCTGGTCTATGGTGTTTTCCAGTGACCTCGCCAGTTCCTCCAACTCTTCCGCGCCAATAGTGCCGGCAATGCCTTTGACCGTATGGAGATGGCGTATGGCCGACTTCGCATCTCCGGTGTTCAATGCTTCTTCTATCTCTTTCGCAGCATTAGATTCATTTTTGACAAACGAACCAAGTACCCAGAGGTACAACTTCCTGTCTCCGTCTAGGCGGTTAAGGGCTTCGGCTACGTCAAGCCCTTTTATATCCGGGATTATTGGTTCAATGCCGCTGTCGTCATCCAGAATGTCACGGAGATGAGCGCTTGATTCCTGTGCGTTCAGGAAGAACCCCAGCACCCTCAGAAGTGTCCGGGCGTCAATCGGCTTGGTGATGAGGGTGTCTATGCCGGCCTCCAGGATCTTCTGCCGTTCTTCCTCCATCGCATGGGCGGTCATGGCGACAATCGGGAGCGAGGCAAAGCGGCTGTCAGACCTGATGATCCTGGTGGCCTCATAGCCGTCCATGACCGGCATCTGTATATCCATCAGCACCAGGTCGTACGATGTGCTACCTTCGGTGATCTTCGTAACCGCTTCCTGTCCGTCGTAGGCTACTTGCACTATAGCGCCGGTTTCTTTCAGGAGCTCAAGCGCCAGCTGCCGGTTGATCTCGTTGTCTTCTACAAGCAGGATGCGGGAACCCGAAAAATCAAAGGAGGCTCCTTTTTGTCCACTGGTTGTACTGTAGACATAATTGCTCTGTTCCAGTTCGTTTTCTGTACAGTTGTCGAACCAGGCCGTGAAGCAGAATCTGCTCCCTTCGCCCGGTACGCTTTCGCACCATATCTCGCCCTTCATCAGTTCCACCAGCTGTTTTGATATGGAGAGGCCCAGTCCGGTACCGCCAAACCTGCGGGTGGTGCTGCCGTCGGCCTGGGTGAATGGTTGAAAGAGTTTGTCGATCTGTGCGGCCGTGATTCCGATGCCGGTATCGCTTACGCTGAATTTAAGCTGTACGCGGTCATTTTCCTGGGTCAACAGGGTAATTTCGAGTTTAATTTCTCCACGTTCCGTGAATTTGACGGCATTGCTAAACAGGTTGACTATAATCTGGCCCAGACGGTGCGGATCGCCCACCAGGCAGGACGCGACATCCGGTGATGTCTCGACCAGCAGATACAAGCCTTTGTCGATAGCCTTCTGCTGAACGATGCTGATCGCATTGGCGATTACGATATTCAGCCGGAATGGAACCTGTTCCATCTTAAGTTGCCGGGCCTCTATCTTGGAAAGGTCCAGGATGTCGTTGATGATATTAAGCAGCAGTTCTCCGGCCGAGTGGATTTTGCCGATATAGTCATGCTGGCGGGGCGGCAGGCTGCTCTTCAAGGTCAGGGCCGAAAAACCGATGATGGCGTTTAGCGGCGTGCGGATTTCGTGGCTCATGTTGGCCAGGAACATACTCTTGGCCGCGTTGGACTCCTCAGCCTCGCTACGTCTTTGTTTCAGTTCCCGATTAAGTATTTCCAGCTCATAATTTGCATTTTCAAGACGGTGTGTTTTATTTTCAAGCTCAAGATTTAATTCTTCAAGCAGCTTCTGTTGACGTAAAGTTTCATTTTCCGCTTTTTTGCGCAGGGTGATGTCGGTATGGGAAACCACTGCCCCACGCCGGGAGCCTGTTAATCTCGAAACGTTCATGATGAACCAGCGCTGCTCATCCGGAGAGTGACAGGGGTATTCCATGCTGAAATAATTCTGTTCACCTTGCAACACCGCACTTAAACCGATAAATGCGGCCTTGGCTCCTTCATCATCTCTGCCATCAGTTACCGTGCACTCATTTAGATAATTTACTCCAACGCCGTATTCAATAGCCGTTGAACCGCAATTTTCATGCGCAAAACGTCGCCATACCTCATTTACAGCAACTATCACTCCGTTGGAATCAAGTACGGCGATAGTCGATAATAATGAGTCCATCACATCGGTAGTGAATGCCTCGTTCTCCCGCAGTTTCTCCTCCGCCTCTTTGCGCAGGGTGATGTCGCGGATTGTCGCGATGATACCGATTATCTCGCCCCTCGTGTTCCGTAAGGGGGCGCTCAGATCCGAGGACCACCCCGACCTTTCTGTCTTTGGAGTATAATACGGAAAGTCTACGGAGCCTGGCGTTTCTCCGGCCAGCACCTTTTCAAGGCGCTCAATCACACCAACTTCCTGCAAAAATGGAAACAGTTCCAGTGGATGTCTGCCAATCACCTCAGCGGCGGTCATGCCGGTGAGATGTTCCATAAAGGAATTCCAGACCCGATATCGTAAATTGAGGTCATAGACAATCACACCTTCCTGAGCGCTGTTTATGATCTGTTCGCTAAACTGATTCGCTTCACGCAATTGCTCCTCGGCCTGACGGGCAGACCTCTCAAAAACAATGATTTCTTCGTTGCGCTTCTGCTGCGTCAGATCGGTTATAATCGCGCTGATTTGCCGAAAGCCGGAAAGATCGTACGCGCGGCATGAAAAGTTCACCGGCGTGGAATCCCCAGTCACTGTGAGGAGCGAAATTTCATCGGCAGAATTATTACGGGAGCTGTTTTTCAGGAGATTTGTAAAGAGTTGGCGGTCAGCACCAGCCACGTAGCTGCTGAGTGCCGTCCCGATGAGCTGTTGAGGTTGCGCGTCAAGCAAATCTGCAAGAGCATTGTTACAGTAAATAATTGTTCCATCTTCAGCCAGAGTGGCAGCGCCGTCGCTCATGGTTTCAACCAGGACACGGTACGGCTGTTCGGCCCCTCTCAAGGTGAAAACCTGTTCCCCATCAGACCCTGTGACCATGAAAGCGTCAACTTCACCCTTGCCTATGGCACGCAGAGTCTCTTGTGCCTCTTCGAGACGGTACTGGAGATTGATAATTTCATTTTGGAGCTCGTCGTACGGTCTGTTTGTAGCTGTCATTTAAGTCACCTCTTAGTCAAACAGTACTCACATTCTTCAGCACTTCTCGCAACTGTTCAAAACTGAATGGTTTACTTACTAAACCAGCAATTTCATCAGGTGGTATCCGAGAGGTTACAACCTGATCTCCAAACCCACTGGAGATGATGAT
>CAIYDX010000378.1 GCA_903925005.1 uncultured Geobacteraceae bacterium | reverse complement strand
TGAAATGAAGCCTGAAGTGAAGCCTGAAATAAAACCCGAAGTGAAGCCTGAAGCCGAAAAACAGGCTCCCAGGATTAAAATTAAGTCAAAGCAGCCGCTCGGTGTCTCCGCAATTGAAATGATAGACTTTCAGGTGATCGACGGTTTGTCGAGAGTATCAGTTAAGGTGAGCGGAGACATTAACGCGGAACAGCCGGTTAAAACCCCCGGATTCGTTACCTTGACGATAAAGAACGCCATTCTGCCCAAGTCCCTTCAACGTTCGCTGGAAACCGGTTCTTTTGTTACACCGATTTTACGTATTACGCCATTGCAAGTGAAAACAAAAAAAGGAGCCGACACAAAAATCCGCATTGCAACCCGTATTGCCGGAGCTTTCGAATATCGCCAGGAAGGCGACATGCTCTACGTAGACTTCAAACACCCGGATGAGATGGCTGCCGATAAACGCACTGATCAGAATAATCGGAAAGTTCGCCAAAAAGAGGCACCGGCCTTGGATGAGGAGATGCCGGCTGATCTCTCACCGGCACCGGAAACATCAGGCAAGACACACGATACTTCGCGTAGTTATAAGGGGCGGAAAGTTACCCTGGAATTTGCAGATGCCGAGGTTCGAAAGATATTTCAGCTTCTTTCCGAAGTCAGCAACAAGAATTTTGTGCTTGGTGATGACGTTTCCGGATCAATCAGCCTTAAACTGGTAAATGTGCCGTGGGATCAGGCTCTTGATATTATTCTCGATACAAAAGGGCTCGATAAACGCGAAGACGGCAACATTGTTCTTATAAAAGGAAAAGGCAAGTTCAAATCTCAAGCCGAAGAAGAACTGGAAGTAAAGAAGACTCAACTGAAAAACGAAGTCTTATATACGGAATATTTCCCTATAAACTACAGTAAGTCTGGAATTATGAAGTTACAAGCCGAAGGGCTGATCACCGCAAACACCGGGAAGGTCAGCGAGGATGAAAGAACAAATACGCTTATTGTTACTGCAATCAGGGCGGATATAGACAAGATTAAGACTTACCTGGCGAAAATGGATGTGCCGGAACGGCAGGTTATGATCGAAGCTAGAATTGTTGAAGCAACGTCCAATTTCTCGATGAACCTGGGCGTCAGCTGGGGTACGCATTATCGCGACGGTTCGGCGTCTTTTTTAGCGATCAATCAGATGGATAACAGTTTCGGCGGAATAACTACCCCTGCTGTTACTTCCGGCCAAAGCGGTGTTCCCGGAACCAACATGGGGATATCTTTTGGCCGCATTGCCAGCAATATTCAGCTGGACATGCGTCTTAGCGCCGCCGCATCTTTAGGACAGGTGAAAATAGTATCCACGCCGAAAATCGCTACGCTGAATAATAAAACAGCGAAAATAACCCAAGGACAATCCATACCATATCAAAATACAACGTCAACAACCGGAGCCGTTACCCAATTTGTCCAAGCGGCTCTCTCCCTTGAAGTCAAACCGCATATAAATGCCAACGGCACGATAGGTATGGAAATCAAAGCCACAAACAATTCGGCCGGCACCGGCAGCCCGCCGCCTATTAATACAAAAGAGGCAACAACCGAAATGTTGTTAAAAGATGGCGAAACTACCGTCATCGGCGGTATTTATGTAAATAACGATACCACTCAGGACGACGGAGTACCGTTTCTTATGGATATTCCGTTCTTAGGTAAACTGTTCAAATCGACATCGACAACAACGGTTAAAACCGAGTTACTGATATTCATAACGCCAAGGATATTGAACTAGCGCTTAACTGTTTGTTTAGGTCGTGATTTTTTGATATGAGAATGTTTAGGGATGCAGAAAATGCTGATTTACCGTTTTTAGACGTAGGGGTAAAGCAAACGCTTCACCTGCTTTACCCTTGTTGGCACCGATTCAAAGGCGGGCGAAGCAGATGAAACTTGCTTAGCCCCTACAAGTCAAAAACGGTATATTGATAATTTCCGAGTC
>CAIYDX010000377.1 GCA_903925005.1 uncultured Geobacteraceae bacterium | reverse complement strand
TTGCATAGAGAGACCACCAGTTGTACACCAAAGCCACCAGGCGGCTTATGATTCGACAGCGATGCAGATCCTTGGTGGTAAAACCGCCCCAACCCCACTGGTTCTTCAATTCATCGAAGCAGTTTTCGCAGTCGCCACGATCTCGGTAATGCTGAGCAACAGCCAGAAGTTCATCTGGAAGTGAAGTGACCAGAGCCTGGTACTCGTACTTTTTGATGCCGTTTTCAGTTGTGATGAATGCCAGATTGAGTTGGCCATCCGGCAGAAGAACCTCTCCACGGATAGGTCGTTTCAGCACGATGACTCTCCGGCTTTTACTCCAGCCGGTAAGACGAAGTGTGGTATCCGCTCCTCTGAAACCCTGGCCTGCATCAACCCAGTCGCCTTTGGCGATCACTCGTTCGATGAGTTTTTTGACATTCGAGGTCAGGCGAAGCTTGGTCAAGTAATGGAGCTGGCGATCTTCTGCTTCATACATGATCGATTCCGAACCAAACGAGACATCGCCTCGGATAAAAACCGGCCAAAGTTCTCTGGGCAATGAATCCAGATATCTCCAGAGGCCGACAGCAACATGCTTGCCGGTATGCTTATCACCGGCTTCCACTTCTACGCCAAGAGCCATGCGAGTGTTTGCCATGAAGTAGCTGTGGTACGAATGAGAAGGACGCCCAGGCTTCTTGGGGTTGTAGCTTACAACGGCCCCTTCCTGTTTTCCGTATAGCGGTTTGACCGTGTTGTCTGTATCCAATATCCACGGTGCAAGCCCAAGCACAGGACGAGTACTCTGGGCCAAGTGCCGATCAAGCCAGTCTGTAGCCGCTTTTTCATCCACAAGGGTGAATGCCCGCCGGACTGAATCCTCGCTGGCAACTGCTCCCATCCCTAAGAGTTCAGGATTGACCTGATCGGTGCGGATGGTGGTAACGTGAGAATACCGTTTATGTCCAGCAAGAATCGACAAGATGATCGTGCCCAGAATATCCTTGATATTCGGCGCATTCGGGCTCGTATAGCAAAGCGGACAGTCTGCCAGAAAAGAATCATATAGGCCGCTCGCTTTCAGGAACTCAATAAAGAACGGTAGCTGCCCCATCGGGGTCACGGCTGCATTGTGATCCCATTCGATGTGAATGCGACCGGCAAAAGTATCAACGGCAACACGAGAACTACTATCAAAAACCTGAATATCCTGTTCACCCATTTGGTGAGCCCTCCTGACGGTATAATACGTACCATGTCAGTATGTTACACCATTTTTACGAGGTCAACAGCCGTTTTTAGGATTATTGATCCATGTCTGGTATCGCTGCTTTCCTTAACTGGTGTAGTTATTTGAGGGGTCTTCATGCTTACCAACCGAAGAATTATTGTCTTCCTGTGTGACCTTATCCTCATTGGTCTGTCACTTTGCTTTGCATTCCTTTTACGTTTTGATTTTTCAATACCTCAGGCGGAATTGCGCCTCTTTTGGGAATGTCTGATGGTTGTCGTGGTGGTGAAGCCACTGTTGTTTATTACCATCGGGTTTTATCAGAGTATGTGGCGCTACGCCTCACTTCAGGATGCAATAGAAATCCTCAAGGGGGTGACGTTTTCATCCATCCTGGCTGTGTTTGCCGTACTGTTTCTTGGGCAGTTTACTCCGATCCCTCGTTCAATATTTGTTCTTGATTGGATTCTGCTCTTTGCGCTGTTGGCATCCAGCCGCCTTTTATGGCGTATCTGCCGAGAAACGTATGTTGTCAGCAGAAGCTGCGAAGGGCCACGTGCACTGATTGTTGGTGCCGGCGAAGCGGGCAGCTTGCTGCTGAAGGAGATTCGGCGTCAGCCGCATGCTGCTTACACGATATGCGGATTTGTGGATGACGACCCGGAAAAGAAGGGGATGAAGCTACATGGCATTCCGGTGCTTGGAAGTACAAAGCAGCTTAAACCTATGATCATTGCCAACGAGATAGAAGATGTCATCATTGCGATGCCTTCAGCTGACGGGAAGACGCTCAGAAGCATCATGGACTCCTGCAAGAATGCTAATGTGACCTTCAAGACGCTTCCCAGTATTGGCGAGTTAATCGACGGTACGTTGACGATCTCTCAGATCAAGAATGTTGAAATTGAGGATTTGCTGGGGCGAGATCCGGTGGTACTTGATAGAGACTTGATTTGCGGTTATCTGACCGGCAAACGAGTATTGGTGAGCGGCGCGGGGGGGAGCATTGGCAGTGAAATTTGTCGCCAGGTAGCCTTGTTTGGCCCGGAGAAGTTGATCCTCCTTGATCAGGCCGAAACTCCGCTCTACGAAATTGAAAAGGAGTTGGTTGCTCGCTTCCCTGAAGTGCGTTTGTTACCATTGGTGGCTGATGTTCGAGACCGTGACCAGATTATGCTAGCCTTTGAAGAATTTGCTCCCGAGGTGGTGTTTCATGCAGCTGCTTATAAACATGTGCCGATGATGGAGTATAATCCTGCCCAGGCGGTGTTGAACAATGTCTTCGGATCACGCAACATAGCTGATGCTGCTCACCAGACAAAGGTACGCAATCTGGTGATGATCTCGACCGACAAGGCGGTTAATCCGACTAATGTGATGGGAGCCACGAAGAGAGCTGCGGAGATTTACATTCAGGCACTTTCAAGAGTCAGCAGCACCAGGTTTACCACAGTGCGTTTTGGCAACGTGTTGGGAAGTAACGGCAGTGTTATCCCGCTGTTTAAGGAGCAGATTGCTAAGGGGGGACCGGTAACGGTGACCGATAAACGGATCATTCGCTACTTCATGACGATCCCAGAAGCGACTCAGCTTGTGCTGCAGGCTGGGAGCATGGGGAACGGCAGTGAAATCCTTGTCCTGGATATGGGCGAACCGGTGCGGATCGTCGATCTGGCCGAAGAGCTGATCAGGCTGTCAGGTTTAACCCCCTATGAGGATATCGATATCGTTGTTACCGGACTCAGACCAGGTGAAAAATTGTTTGAAGAGCTGCTGATAGATGGCGAAGGGATTCTGCCTACCGCCCATAGCAAAATTAAGGTGCTGGCGCCGGTTCAGATTGATATAGATCCAATCAGGCAGGAGCTTGACCTGTTATATGATGCGGCTCGGTCCAATTCCGTCAATCTTCTGATCGAGTCGTTAAAACGCCTGGTGCCTGAGTTCAAGCCTACCTATAGCTTCAATGGCGAAGCGCCACTGACGTTCCAGCGTGTCAGACCGGATCTATTTCCTGTGAATGCAACCGGTAAGGCAAAAATACTTGCCATCAGGAAGTAAAAGATTAAGGTCTTGGTAGGCTAAAAACACTAAAAGGCTAACCCCTCCCGGCCTCCCCTTAAACTAAGTGGAGGAGCTGTGAGTACTTCCCCTCTTGAGATAAGAGGGGGGTGGGGGAGTTATTAGCGGTTTTTGTGTCTCTCAGCTTATCCAGCCGTGCATGAAAATAAATAACAAGTTTGAATGGTGCTCTGAATGAATTTTTTTGTATACCCTTTGATCCTAATCCTTATTACGCTTCCTGTCTCTACACCAGCTTTTGAGCTGCCACCTGCCGAGACTTTCCATAACGGTTTGTCGCTCCAAGGGTTTACCGGCATCCTCAACACTCCGAGCGCCCATGTAACCAAAGAAGGCGATTTTTATGCCCTGTACGCTAATCAGAAAGAGAACTCATGGCGAGACGGGACATCATTTCAGGACAATTATCTGTTCTCGGTGGGCTTTTTTAGTTTTTTTGAGTTAGGAGGTAGACTTACCTCGGCTTCGGATATAGGGATTCGGGATTTGTCAGCCAACGTCAAATTGACCAGCGAGCCTTTTTTTCGAAAATATCTTTATATCCCGGTGCTGGCCTTGGGAATTCAGGATGCCAGTGGTGGTGCCTCTTACTTCAAGACCAAATATGCGGTTGTGTCCGAGGATATCTGGCGTTTGCGTGTTTCAGCCGGTTATGGCTCCGGCCCGAGCCGTATGAAAGGAGGTTTTGCCGGAGGTGAATTCAAGGCTCTTGACTGGTTTTACCTGCTTGCCGATAACGATACCAAGGAAACCAATGTGGGGGGCAGGGTTGTCACGCCGCAATTCTGGAAAGTTCCGATCAGCTTTACCGCGACCGCAAAAACATCGCTGGATCGTCAACCGGGGAATTTTGATATAGCCTTTGGTTTTAGCCTGCCGCTTGATTTTGAGATGAGAAGTAAGGGGCAAGGGGCCGGAAGTCAAAGGGTCCAGGGTCCAGCAGATTCAACAATCCAGAATCCCGAATTCGAAACCCAGAATTCAACTTCCTCTTTGGCAAAGGACCCTCTGGGGCCTAAAGGGGATTCAGGGGGATTTGCTGCCGATAACCCCTCATCTCTCATCTCTCATCTCTCACCAAGTGTAAAGCTTGAATCTTTGCGCGACCGTATGGTCAAGGCCGGTTTTCAGAATGTGCGGGTTGGTGAGAAGGGCGGTGCTCTGGTTGTTGTCGAATATGAAAATGTCACCTTTAATCACAATGAAATGGATGCGTTGGGTGTGATTACCGGTATGGCTGTGGAGACTCTTCCCGATTCATACAAAACCCTGCGGCTGATAATTAAAAAGAAAAATATCCGGATGATGCAGGTATCTATACCACTCCCTGCCGCTGCCAAATATCTGGAGTCCGGACGTGATCTTGCAGGACTTAAATCGCAGGTGTTAGTACGAAATGCATTTAGTGATGAAGATGATCTTGCCTATAGTGATGGAGAAACTAACAGCAGCCTGTTTACAAGCTCGTTGATGCTCGGGCCTGGGCTGGATACAAAAATAGGCACTGACTATGGAGCGTTTGATTATTCGCTCTCCATAAAGCCCGAGTTGTATGTTAATCTCTGGAAAGGGGCTCAGGTAGATGTTCGTTGGGATGTGCCGGTTTCTCGTAGTGACAACATGGATGGGCGCAATCCCTACTTTTATAATCCTACTCCGGCCAGGATGGAGCGATTGATGCTGTTCCAGGGTATCAAGCTATTGCCGGAAGTGATGGCAAATTTAGGAGCCGGGCAGATTCTGCCGAATATTAATGGTATCATTAATGAGATCAGCTGGCAGCCTGGCGATGGCAGCCATCTTATAACGTTAAGTCAATCATGGGGGCGAAACACAAAAACCGAATTAATCCAGGATACCCATCTTGCCTCCTATCGTTATTATTTCAGTCCGTTTGATCTGTCGCTGACCGGAACAGCCGGCAAATTCTGGGCCCAGGATAACGGCTATCAGCTGGAGCTGAAACGCTTTTTCGGCGATACTGCCGTTTCAGTCTATTACAAGAATACCACCATACAAGAGAGCATGAGTCTGGGGTATCCGTTGCACTGGCAGTCTGCCGGAATCCAGTTTGCATTTCCTCTGACGCCGCAGAAAGATATGCAGCATTATTACAAGATGCAATTGCGAGGAACGGATCAGTGGGGATATGCTCAGGAGACGACCATCGCAAGCAGCAACAGTGCCGGCGCCAATTATCTGCCGCCGGTGCCGCTGGCGCTCAACCCGCTACCCTCTACGGCTCTTTATCGTTCATATTACAATCGCGACAGACTTTCCGGCGAATATATCACCAGTCACTTGGAAAGAATGCGTGATGCCTGGATAAAGTATAAGGACGGTTTTTAAGTTTCAAATATCATATTAATTTACTTTTTCGGTTCGTCACAGTATTTAATGCATGATTTTGATCTTTAATAATTGAAAAGCATGGGCTCCATCAGGTAGTTATGGAAGCGCGACCAACCATTCTATCTGAGCGAGGAACCCATGCTTATCACACATATTATCCGCGAGA
>CAIYDX010000376.1 GCA_903925005.1 uncultured Geobacteraceae bacterium | reverse complement strand
TCTCGCGGATAATATGTGTGATAAGCATGGGTTCCTCGCTCAGATAGAATGGTTGGTCGCGCTTCCATAACTACCTGATGGAGCCCATGCTTTTCAATTATTAAAGATCAAAATCATGCATTAAATACTGTGACGAACCGATAATATAAAGGTGGCTTGAGTGGGATTGGCGTTAAAACGGGGAATGTAGATGCGATCCACATTCTGCCATCCACTATATTGGATATAGAGAAACCGTAGATTAACGAGTTAAACAAACACTAAAAAAGGACGGAGATAATTTGACCTACTATCTGATTAAAATTGTCGTTACATCCGCTTTGATTGTTGCAATATCTGAAATATCTAAACGGAGTTCTTTTGTTGGGGCACTTTTAGCGTCTCTTCCGATAATCTCAGTATTTGCAATATTGTGGCTTTATATAGACACCAAGGACATAACAAAAGTAAGCACCTTATCTACAAACATTTTTTGGCTTGTCTTGCCGTCATTAGTTTTATTTATTACCTTGCCATTATTATTGAAACATGGTCACAACTTTTACGTCAGCATTTGTATTTCTGTCGGTGCGACAATCTGCTGTTATTGGGTAATGGTATCTATCCTGAACCACTACCGAACATAAGGGTATCAAACCTACATTCTTGACAAAGTGAAATGTGTATGTTTGATACCCTGGACAACCACTGACGTCAACGGAGAAACTTGCTGCAGCGACAAGGCACCGGGGTCAAGTCTCCAAAATTCAAATTTTATATTTGGAGACTTAACCCAATGACGACGCCTTCATTTGGTTTTTTTTACCATTTCATATCTTGACACCATAAAACAATTGGTCTAATATGCCAACTATGAAAGCAAAGTTACTTGCTCACAGGAAAGAGCGGAATGAAGACGGCCACATCACCGAGCTGAAAGCCTGGATCGTGCCGGTAACCAAGCATACCCCGAACGGGCTGAAATACTCAGCCGTCTACATTGTAAATGGTGTCAGGGTTATCGGATACGACAACGAACGTGGCAAAGGTGACCATCGGCACTTCGCTGGCGTTGAAAAACCATATACCTTTATCAGCATGGCGCAGCTTGTAGTAGACTTCAACGCTGATGTCATTCGTTACCTCGAAGGAGACGACAATGAAAGCGACCTTTAAAACCATCACAATCAAATCGCACGAGCAAACAATGGCTGAATTCGCAGCAATCTGTGACACAGCAATCGGAGGCGAACAGGTCAAGACGGAAGAGCCGCAATACAGCTTCACCAGCTTTGAGGCATTTCGCAAGGCTATGACCCCACAGCGTTTTGCCCTGCTTAAAGTCATTCGTGAAAAACAACCAGAATCCATTAAAGAGCTAGCCGCAATCACGCACCGAGACATGAAGAACATATCTGAAGATGTAAAAATACTTCTGGATATGGATCTGATTGAATTGGAAAAACATGGCAAAAACAAAGCCCCCAGATTGCATTACGACGGCTTCAGGCTTGAGGTCTCAGTCTAAATTAGCCAAGGTGAATGAAGCACAAATACAAATATCAAACGAGGGCAGCATGTACCCTGAAACGGATGATTTAAGCGAATATCTGGCTTCCGACGCCATTATTGACTGGCAGACTCCGGCTGTTCTGCAGAAGGCTCTGGAACTTACAGGGTCATTATCGGACGAAGTTGCCAAAGCTGGCTGCCTGTACGAATGGGTGAGAGACACCATTCCCCATTCTAATGATACTGGCATTGAAATGGTGACCTGCACGGCGAGCGAAGTGCTTCATCACGGCACCGGGATCTGTTTTGCCAAAAGCCATCTCCTGGCCGCCTTGCTCCGGGCGGTCAATATCCCGGCCGGCTTCTGTTACCAAGTATTGAGGCTGGATCCCCCTGTCGATAATGAACCGGTTTTGCACGGTTTTAATGCGATTTATCTGGCAATCCTCGATAAATGGATTCGGGTCGATGCACGGGGCAATACGAACGGGATCAACGCTCAATTCAATATTAAGAAAGAACAGCTTGCCTTTGCCATGGACCCTTCGGCCGATGAGTTTATCTACGAAACTATTTTTGCGGTACCGGTGGAGAGTGTGGTCAGCAGGCTGAAAATGTACAAAACCAGAAGTGAATTATGGCTGGATTTACCCCAGTCCTTGTAAGGGAATAATAGAGGTGTTAAACCTGCACTTCCAGAACTGTTCGAAAAGACAATTACAGATTATTCAAGAGGAGAAATACCAATGAAAACAGTTCTAATCATATTCACTATGATTTTGGCATTCTCACTTGCTGATGCGGAAAAGCACCAATTATTTGCTGCGGACGGTTCGATGGCCAGCAAGGATACGCTTCAAACCGCATCCCCTAAAAGTGAGCGCTTTACCGGTACCGTGGAAATATATATCACCGATTGGTGCGGCTACTGCAGGCAGGCCCAGATTTACTTGAAGAGCAGAGGCATACCCTTCGTGGCGTATGACATCGAGAAGGACAGCGCCGCCAGACAGCGGCACAAAGAGTTGGGAGGTCGCGGCATTCCGTTGATCATCATCGGCCCAAACAAGATGTTCGGCTTCTCCCAGGCAAAGCTGGAATATTATCTGAACAACAGCAGGTAGGAACGTCCTCTTATTGCCGTCAGTCACATTAGGTTGCTGCCGTTCCGGCGGATGAAAGGAGAATCAGATGCCTGAAGGACCAGAGATTGAAACCGAAAAACTGCATGAAGCTATCAAGGAAGAACTTGAGCGGGAGGGGGGATCGTTTCTCAAACAGATTTCCATTACCACCGCGATCCTCGCGGTTCTCGCTGCCATCGCCTCGCTGCAGGCCGGCGCGACCGTCAACATGGCCTTGGTCCTGAAGACCGAAGCAACAAGGCTGCAATCGGAAGCGTCGGATCAGTGGGCCTATTATCAGGCCAAGGGGATCAAGACGGCTGTTCAGGAAGCGTCGAGAACAGCTTGGCTGGCCATCGGCAAGGAACCTCCCGCAGGGTATGAAGAAAAAATGCGGCGCTACGGTGAGGAACAAAAAGAGATTCAGAATAAGGCACACGAGAAGGAGCGGGAACGGGACGAACGGCTGAAGGAATCCGACCATCTGCTGCATAAGCATCATGGTTTCGCCAGTGCGGTTGCCCTGTTTCAGGTCTCCATCGCTTTGGGCGCGGTGGCGGCGCTTACACGCTTCAAGCTGGTCTGGTACGGGTCGTTGCTCTCCGGCGCAGTCGGCATAATCCTTTTTGGCTGGCCGATGTTTCATTGATCGGCGAATATCCTGATGTTAGACCGCTGTAAATCAACTCTTCGATTGGAGGTCTTATGCCGCATTTACAATTCGAGCTTAACCAAAGATTGACGGACTCTGAAAAAATTGCTTTTGCCGAACAGGTACGCACGCTTTTTTCGGACGTCATGGATACCGGAACCGATCATATCAGTATCTCGATCCGTGAATTTGACACCTACAATTTATCCATCGGCCGTGTCAAGGAACCGGAAAAAGGGGTTGCCGTCGTCAACGCGGATATCAGGGAGGGGCGGACTATGGAGCAGCGCAGAACCCTGACCCTCGGTTTCATTGAGCTGCTGCATAAACTGAAGAATATACCGGTGGAGCATATTTATGTCACTCTCACTGAACATAAGGGGGAGGATTTCCATCTGTTTGAAAAATATCTGGCAAGCTGGCAGACGGGGGAAGATCCGCTTGCGGATTAGACCGGTTCGGCAGCGTCGCTTTCCTGGCGCTGCTGCTGCCGGTGGCATATTTCCGTGTAAAGGCCCCCTTGTTGATACAGCTCGTCGGGGGGGCCCTCTTCGGCAATTTCCCCCGCATTAAGGACGATGATCCGGTCGCAGTCGCGGAATGCCGAAACCCGCTGCGAGACGATCAGCACCGTTCTGCCGGCATAGAATTTCCCCAACTCGTTGAGGATCTCCTCCTCCCGCCCCGCGTCAACCGCTGAAAGCGGATCGTCAAGCAGCAGAATCGGCGGATTTCCGGCAACGGCGCGGGCAATCGCCAGCCGTTGTTTCTGGCCGCCGGAAAGAGTAACCCCCTTTTCGCCCACCTGGGTCTCGAACCTGTCCGGGAACGCTTCGACATCCTCAAGAAAACCGGCCTGTACGGCCGCTTTTCGCATTAGCTCATCAGGATGGTTACCGGTAATCCCGTAACCGATGTTTTCGGCAACTGACCGCGAAAACAGAAACGTCTCCTGCGGCACATAGCCGATCAGAAGGCGCAGGCTGTCTCTGGTTATCTTGTTGATGTCACGTCCGTCCACAAACAGTGTGCCGCCTGCAACCGGGAGCAGTCTTGCGATCAGCCGCAATATGGTTGTTTTTCCGCTGCCGACCTCTCCGGTGATCCCCACCGTTTCCCCCGCCTTAATATTAAAAGAGATCCTTTTGATAATATCGGTGTCTCCATAATTGAAGCTGAGGTCGCGCGCTTCGATCCCATGCTGCATGGTGTCTAGCGGTTGGGCATCGGGGGTGTCGATAATCGTCGCTTCGGCTCCCAGTATACCCGCCAGACGCGACATCGAGGCTGCTCCCCGTTGCGCCAGAGTCAGAATCCACCCCAGCACCGCCGTCGGCCACACCAGCATCGCCAGATAGCCGCTGAAAGCCACAAAGTCTCCCAGAGATATGGTGTGGGCTATGACAAGCCGCCCTCCCATGTACAGCACGATGAGGGTCCCCAAACCGGTGGCGGTTGCCATGACCGGAATGATAATGCCCCGCAAGCGTGCCAGCCGCAGGTTATGTTTGAGATAGCGCTCGGCTGTCTTGCCGAACTCTCCCTGAAAATACTCCTCCCGGCAGTACGATTTGATCAGCCGCACCGCGGAAACCGTCTCCTCAGCCTGGCTGGAAAGATGCGCCAGCTCCTCCTGGGACTGAAGAGTCCGATGAAAAAGGTGATGGCTGATTTTTTTGACGGTAATTACCATCAACGGGAAGGGGAGGATAGCCCAGAGGGTGAGCCAGGGATGAATGCGGAACATCATCGTTACGGCGGCGCTGTAAACCAGCACTGTGTTGATGGCGCTCATCGAACCGAAGCCGGTCAGCATCCGGACGTTGGTCAGATCATTGGAGAAGCGGGAGAGGATATCCCCGCTCCGGCTGGTTGAAAAATAGCCGATATCAAGCCTGGTCAGGCGCTGGAACAGATCGTTACGAATCCGGAATTCGATGATGCGGGCGGCATTCAGGATTAAAGTCCGGGAAAATATACGGGTGATGCAGTTCAGAACTGCCAGAAGTACGATTATCAACGCGCAGCTGGATGGCGAGTAGCGCACTCCGACCGGATGCTGCAGCGCTTCTATCGCCAGCTTCATGAACCAGGGGATCAACAACGCAAAAGCGTTAGTGGCAAGAAGAAACACGGCTCCGCCGGCATATCGCCAGCGAAGGGCGGCCAAATAGTCAATAAGTAGGGCAAGGTCTTTGATAGGTCCGTCCTGTCAAAAAAGCAAAGTTTATTATAAAATACAAGCAAGCGAGTAATAGACCGTTATTATTATCATAATTCCGATAAATCGGCATGCAATTACATCATTTTGCAAATATGGCGCAACTTTACCATATTTTTATGCTGGAAAATTTACATTTTTGATAACACTTCTGTTATCCATTCCAAATATTTATCTACCGACTTATGATCACATGTGGCACTAATCACCACACCCGTTCATACAATGGTGTACATAAAGGCAAACATGGCGGCAGATTTTGTTGGGCTGTTGCCGGAACTCTCTGCGGGGGAGAACCGCAGGGAACTTTTGCCAAGAAGCTGATGGAATGTGTCAACTGTGAGTTTCTTAAGAAAGTGCATGATGAGGAAGGTCGTGATTTCGTATTATCCCCAAATAAGGTTGATAAGAACAAAAAAGCGTAGCCACAAATGGTTACGCTTTTTTGTTAGATTATGAACTCGGGCGACTGTCAAAACGGTATATCGTCATCTTGGAAAGGGGGCTCTTCGTAGCTGGCTGCGGTGGATTTCTGAGCCGATGAGGAATCTCCGCCGCTTCGCTCTCCCTTGGCAGAAAGCATCTGCATCTTGTCCCCGACGATGTCGGTCGTGTAGCGGTCATTGCCGTTTTTGTCCTGCCATTTGCGGGTCTGCAGACGCCCCTCGACATAGATAGTCTTCCCCTTGGAGAGATACTCGCCGGCGATCTCGGCCAGCTTGCCCCAGAGCGTGATATTGTGCCATTCGGTACGTTCTTCCATTTCTCCCGACTTGCCCTTGAACTTCTCGCTGGTAGCGAGTGAAAAACTTGCTACGGCCTGGCCGGATGCGGTAAAGCGCACCTCCGGGTCTTTTCCCAGGTTTCCAATCAGCATAACTTTGTTAAGACTGGCCATGATGTGACTCCTTGTGTGTGAAATATTAAAAAAATTATCGTTATGCAGCGCTTGCAGATGCCGGAACCGAGGACAAATTCAGATGGCGCATACTACCTCAAAACGCTCTTCCCGTAAAGCAAATGTTCCCGGATTTCAAGAAAGTTAACTCCCTGCGGAGTCGTATCAGTAGTAAAATAACAGCCCCAGCAGTACCTTGCTGGAGTTGAGCGGTTCATTCGGCGAAGCGGTCCCCGCATTCGAGACATGATGATATCGGTACTCGAAATTCAGCGCCCTCTTCTTGTCCAGATAATATTGCACCCCTGTTCCCCCCTGATAGCTGTAGCACCATTTTGTCCCCATGGTTGGCAAACCCAGGTCTACATAAAGTGGGCCCCCTCCAGCGAAAATGTAGGGCGCCGCATCTTTCAGGCCGGTAAATTTCCAGCTTCCCAGCAGATAACCACCAATCATGGATCTGTCATTATGATCTACCGCCATATGGAACGGCAGTTCCACCAGCAATTCATGCCGCCCCTGAAACCAGCTCTCCTTGCCGACTTCATCGGACAGAAAACGTCCGAAGCGGGCAATGACGTCCCAGGTCTGTACCTGGGTGCGGGTAGCCCCAAAATATTTGTGGGTTATGCCGTAACCGGTGAGAATACCGTATTCTCCAGTGGTATTGGAGAGCTGGGTTTCGGCTGACACGGGCAATGCCGGGAAAATGGCGAGCAGCAGCATAATTAACAGGAATGCTTTCCAATAATTCATAATGTCCATCCTCGTGATTATCTATATCACAGAGAAGATTTAATAACAGTTGGCATTGTTAAGTATCTGAAAAAGTTTGACAAAGCTAATAAAAAGGGCCAATGTCGGACCCTATAGAAGCAACATCTCCAGGCGTTCTCATAGAACGGCCAAACGCAGGGAGAGTTGATTTTGGCGAAATGGCGGATTGATAATAACCGTCATATATGGCAGAAGTGTTGGAAATGGCGGATTACGGTAATGCTATCACCGCCGCTCGAAGCGGTAAAGCCGATTTATTCTACGTACAATCAGGCCGTTGCACTTTCAAGATCCTCTGCTATCCTTTTGGTACGATAGTTGATGTGCATTTGCCAGCCTTCGATGACTGAAGCTACCCAAGCCATGTGCCGCCTTTGAGTAGTTTGAATAGTCCTATGAAAAATATTGACTTCATGGGAGCGTTGTCGAGCCGGTTTGCTCGGTTGAGCCAAAAAGGGGGAGTAATGCCCGAAAAAACGGCATGCCATTCAAAGCATGTGATGGAATGTTATCTGCTGCTATTCCTGAACAGCATGGCTCAAGCCATATGAACGGTCTCCAAGCGCGCAGCCGCCACCAGGCAAATCCACGTCTTCTTCTAATTTACCCGGCAACACACAAAATCGGCTGGGCCAAATATTTCCAACTCCCCTCCCTGTCTCTCCAGCTGGTTGCCGCGGTGACTCCTCCCAACTGGGAAGTGACCCTGGTGGATGAATGCCAGGATCCTATCCCATGCGGCAGGAACTTTGACCTCGTCGGAATCACCGCGATGACTCACCAGTCGACGCGGGCCTACGAAATTGCCGATCAATTCAGAAAGGATGGTGTCCCGGTCATCATGGGGGGGACGCACCCGACTGTTATGCCCGAGGAGGCTCTTGCCCATGCGGATGCAGTGGTCATAGGCGAGGCTGAGCCGGTCATGGGCGGGCTTCTCGACGATTTTCTCGCGGGAAGGATGGCACAGGTTTACCGTGCCCCAATACCGCAGGACGACAAGCTCGATGTCCCTTGGTCGCGCCGCGAAATCCTGGCCGGCAAGCGCTACCTCACCACACAGACTATTCAGGCCAGTCGCGGCTGCCCGTACGATTGCGCTTTTTGTACCGTTACTCAATATTTCGGCAATCGATTTCGCTACCGTGACCCTGCCGACATCCTTGCCGAAATACGCTCATTTCCCCGGAAACTCGTGATCTTCCTGGATGACAATCTTCTGGGGGATCCTGCGAAAGCACGGCCGATCCTCGAAGGGATGGCGGAGCTGGGGATACGGTGGGGCTCTCAAACGAGTCTGCGCTTTGCCGAAGACCGGGAACTGCTCAAACTTGTCGCGCGTTCCGGTTGCATCGGGCTTTTCGTCGGGATCGAATCGGTAACAGGATCGTTTTCCCTGCTCGCCAAATCGGCAGGTGGGGGGGGGCAGGCCGACCTTATGAAGCGGGTCAGGGATGCAGGCATTATCCTTGAGACCTCCTTCATCTTCGGTTTTGACGATCACGACCAAAGCATCTTCGAAAAGACTTTCCGCTTTGTTGAAGAGTGTTCTCCGAGTGTCCCCACCTTCAACCTTCTGACCCCTTATCCGGGAACAAAGCTCTTTCAGCAGTACGAGCAGGAGGGGCGTATCCTGCACAGGGAGTGGGACCGTTATAATCACGCGGAGGTAGTTTTTCAACCGAAACTGATGTCGCCGGAACAGCTTTATCGGGGATGGCTGGAAACGCGCAAGGAGCTTATACCTGGCCCTCCATTTTTTCCCGAGTCTGGAAAAACCCGGGACGCCGCTTCACAAACCTGGCATACAACATTCTTCGCAAGGGGCCCAACGACCGCCTTCATATCTCTGATGCAGATAAGTTGTCTTTTCAGCAGGGCATTGAGGGAAAGAGTACGGAAAGTCGATGCTGCGAAACACTCTCGGAAATCTGACCATGAGCGACAGCAACGCCATCAACCGCGATTTCTATGATGTTCTCTGGTCGGAGTCTCACCTTGAACAGGCTGACCGTTTCAATACTTGGCCTTTGATTTCCGGGATGCTGCCTCTTGCACCGACGCGTCTGGAAATCGGCCCTGGTCTCCGTCCACGCCTGCCAATTTCCGGCACCTATTTCGTCGACATCAGTACTCCGGTGATCGAGCGGCTGACAACAGGCGGAGGTATGGCGGTATCCGGTGAAATTACCGATCTGCCGTTCGCCGATGAGAAATTCGAGCTCGTTTGCGCTTTTGATGTCATTGAGCATGTCGAGGATGACCAGCGGGTCTTCGGCGAGGTGAGCCGCGTGCTTAAGGATGGGGGGCTCTTGATCTGTTCCGTTCCTCTGTATGCCTCACTCTGGACGAATTTTGACGAATTTGTCGGCCACGTACGAAGGTACGATCCTGTTGATTTGCTGGCGTTATTTGCGGCCCATGATCTGGTGATCGAGAGAAGCGCGGCATACGGCATGCAGCCTACTAACCCCCGTTTGCTGGATTTCAGCTTGTGGTGGTTAAAGCATCGCCGGCGGGAGGCGATGTGGTGGTACAACAAGGTATTTATGCCGCTCGGGATGTTTTTTCAAAAGCGCTTGAATTTTGTCGATGGACTTATGGAAGCGCCCGGTGTCGACGAAATTGTTCTGGTTTGCCGGAAGCGCCGGGGCTCAGCCCCATTACAGGCATGTTGACTTGAGATCATTTGTTATGTAAAATCCGTTATTTACCGACAGGTGTCCGAGAGGTTTTTACTGGATCACAATGCAATAACAGTTGATGTGGAAGATTGGTATCATGTCTGCGGACCAGGCGCGGCTCTGCCCGCTGCCACGCGCGAATCATGGCGTGTTCATCGTAACCTTAAGAAGATCCTGGCTCTGCTCGACGAACATCGCCGGAAGGGCACTTTTTTCATGCTCGGTTCCGTGGCGGAAAACGATCCGGCTTTAGCGCCGATGATCTGTTCGGCGGGGCATGAAATCGCCTCGCACGGCTATTCACACCGTCTGGTGTCCGATCTGACGCCGCAACAATTTCGGGATGAACTTCGGCTCACCGAGCGGATACTGATGAAGCAGACCGGGCAGCGGCCGTATGGCTACAGGGCGCCGCAATGGTCTTTGTCGGAACAGACCGGCTGGGCCTTTGCCATCTTGCGGGAACAGGGGTACCGGTATGATTCAAGTCTTAATCCGCTCCCTTTTGTGGGTACTTCCAGAGGCCGCCGCACCCCCTACCGTCTTGAAGGCGAGGGAGCAGGGCTGTGGGAGATTCCGCCGATGGTGACAAGGTCCTGGATCGGTAACCTGCCGACCGGTGGCGGATGGGGGTTCAGGTTCTTCCCGTTCAGGATGATCCGTGCGACCGTCGAGGAGCTGAATCGATCTGATCATCCGGCGGTTCTATATCTTCACCCCCGCGAGGTGGACCCTGACGGCCCCCGGCTCGAACTGAACTATCTGAAACGCTTCGTTTCCTATGGAGCCCGAACCGATGCGGCTCCCCGCTTGAGTGAGCTGCTCCGGCGTTATCGATTCATCACCTTAAAGGAGATGGTAGACGAGTGGCAGCATGTATCCTGATTCCTTCATATAATGCTGAAAAAACCATTCCGGCAGTGGTTCGCGAGTGCTTGGAACATGGCCTGCCTGTGGCGGTGGTCGATGATGGTTCGGATGATGACACGGCAGCTCTGCTGTCGGGATTACCGGTCACGCTGCTCCGGCATCAGCGAAACCTAGGCAAGGGCGCTGCGCTGAAAACCGGTTTTGCCTGGGTGATTGAGTCAGGTTTTGACGGTGTGGTCACGATAGATGCCGACGGCCAGCATGATGTCTCAGCGATTCCGCATCTGCTTGCTTCTGCGCAAAGCGGCCATTGGGGGATACTGATAGCGTCCCGTCACTCCCAATTCGAGCAGATGTCCGGACTCCGGAAGTTTTGGAACCGTATCGGTGTCTGGTGCATCTGGAAACGTACCGGTTTTGAAATCACCGACAGTCAGTCCGGTTTCAGGTGCTATTCACGGGAGGTATTGAAAAGCGTGCACCTAAAGTCAAATGGTTACGCCCTGGAGATGGAAATCCTGCTGAAAGCCTGGAAAAACGGCTTTGCGATCGGTTCGCTTCCGGTCGCGGCACGGGTGGCCGATGGCCGTTCAACCAGCCACTATCGGCCCATACATGATACATTCAACATCAGCATGATATTCTTACGTTATATGTAACGAGGCATCAGTCAAATGACCAACACCCTTAAAAATTACACCAAGGAAAAAGTACTTTCCTATCTCCTCTCATTGGCGACCAATTCATCGGATGAGACGCTGATCCGTATGACCCACCTGATGGAGATGATTCCCAAGAAGGATTACTACAAGGAACGCATCCGCTGGATTCGCGGTCTGGTGCGGGAAAAGCATCCGAGCATCGAATTTCCCCGGCGGATTCTGCGTGATTTGCACCCCAATCAGCGCGACAAATGGATCAGCAACCTGCTGGTCAATCATCTGCTGAACGGTACCAACAAGCGCAAGGAGTGGAACGACAAGCATGGCTATTATCCCCCTTCAACCGTGGTCATCAGCCCCACGATGCGTTGTAACCTCAACTGTTACGGATGTTATGCCGGCGACTATAACAAGTCATTAGAACTTACGCTGGATGAGGTCGATTCCATCCTGATCCAGATGAAGGAGATGGGGGTCTATTTTGCCGTGATCTCCGGCGGCGAACCTTTCTATATGGAAGGCATTTTCGAGATATTCAAAAAACATAGTGACATGGCTTTCCTGGTCTTCACTCACGGTGGCCTGATCGATGAAAAAATGGTTGAGAAACTGACCGAGGTCGGAAATGTGATGCCGTCATTTTCGCTTGAGGGGTACGAACAGGAGACCGACGAACGCCGAGGCGCGGGGCATTTCCAAAAGGTTATGCATGCCATGGACCTGCTGCGGGAAGGGGGACTCTCCTTCTGCGGGTCATTCACCCATTCCCGCAAAAACTCCGACATCATCACCAATGGCGATTACATCGATATGCTGCTGAAGAAGGGGGTCTTTGCCATGTGGCTCTTTTCGTATGTTCCGGTTGGCCGCAAGCCCGAGCCGGAACTGATGCCCACTCCAGAACAGCGGGATGATCTGCGCCGGACCGTGGTCGATTATCGCGCTACCAAGCCGATGCTGTTCATCGATTTCTGGAACGACGGTCCGATGATCTCCGGCTGTCTGGCCGGGGGGCGCAAATATTTTCATATCAATGCCAACGGCGACATCGAGCCGTGTGTCTTTTGCCATTTTGCCGTCGATAATATCCGGCGGACGACTATTCATGAGGCGCTGGCTTCCCCGTTTTTCCGGAAGATCCGTGAGAAACAGGGTGAACATGAGAACCTGCTCCGTCCCTGCATGCTGATTGACCAACCGGCCGCCGGACGGGAACTGTTCACCTCGGAAGGCGCCTATCCGACCCATGAGGGGGCGGAAGATATTTTCACCTCTCTGGCGGAGAGCATGGACGACTACTCCCGCTCCTATGCGGAGATTGCCGATCCGGTCTGGGAGGATGAGTTCAAGGAGCATCCGCAGAATACGAAGAGAACCGGCAGTACTGGAAGAATGCGTTGACTTTTTACAGCAGCCTCAATCTGTTCTTTATCAAATTGTTCACCATTTTGGTGCCGCGCTGGCTGTTCCCCCCCTTCGCCTTTTTCTGGGGGGGGCTGTTTTACCTGCTGTTGTCTGAGGCACGGCGGGTTGTCCGTTCCAACCTGCGGGTCGTCATCGGCAGGGATAATGTGGAATGGCGGGTGTTTTCAACCTTCCGGATGTTTGGTCAGAACTGGTGCGATGTGATGCTGATGATGCGGTTAAAGGGGGAAAAACTCCAGGCGCTGATCGGACGGCGCAGCAGCGGCGGGCCGCTGGATCAGGCGCTGGCCGCTGGCAACGGCGCGATTCTGGTTTCTCCCCATCTCGGCAATTGGGAACTGGGAGGGCTCGGTCTGGCCGACATGGGATATACCGTCAACGTGCTGACTTTTCGCGAACCGGATGAGAAGGTGAATCAACTGCGTGAAGTGGTTCGGCAGGAGCGGGGTATCCGCTTCATATATGTGGACCGTCATGATACGTCACCGCTGGCGATCATCGAGGCGGTCAATGCACTGCGTCGCAATGAGGTGCTGGCTCTGCTGGGGGAACGCGACGGCTCATCCCACACGATCAGGATTGATTTTTTCGGAAATCCGACCGATATCCCGGTCGGTGCGGCCTATCTGGCGCTTGCCAGCGGAGCGCCGGTTATTCCGGTTTTCGTCCCGCTGGAGAACGGTAAATATTCGACACTGATGGATGATGCGATCTACTTCAGCGGCGGATACGGCCGGCACAATGACGCGATCCGGAGCGGTATGGAACGCCTGCTGGCAGCTTTTGAGCGTGCAATCAGGCAGTATCCGGATCAGTGGTACAATTTTTATGATTATTTCGGAAAAGTTAATAAATGAATGAAACAGGAAGGAGTCGTGGATGAGTGACGCATTGATTGAAAAGGTAAAACAGATGATCATCGACAGCTTGCGCATTGAAGGGATGTCTCCGGATGAGATCGACTCAGATGCCCCGCTGTTCGGCGAAGGGCTTGGGCTTGACTCCATCGATGCACTACAGCTGGTGGTTGCGATGGAGAAGGGGTTCGGCGTGGTTGTTCCGGACGCCGCCACCGGCAGCAAGATCTTTGCCTCGGTGCGCAGCATGGCCGCGTATATTGCGGAACAAAGCAAATGAAGGTGCTCTTTATCTCCCCCGGTTGGCCCAAGGGGAGATTGTGGGGGGAACTGGCCTTCAGGTTTCCCTCGCTCTCATTGGCCGCGATTGCCGCAGTCACACCGCCGGAATGGGAAGTGGCGCTCTGCGATGACCATTCCGAAAAGATCGACTTCGACACCGATGCCGACCTGATCGCGCTGACCGCCATGACCCCACAGGCGCCACGCGCCTACGAGATCGCCGCCGGTTTCAAAAACCGTGGCAAGTGCGTGGTCATGGGCGGTTTTCACGCCAGCAATATGCCGGACGAGGCGCTTGCCCATGTTGATGCGGTGTTAGTGGGGGAGGGGGAATCTGTCTGGCCGCGACTTCTTGCCGACTTTTCACAGGGGAGGCTTCAGCGACTATACAAACCGGATGCGATGATGAGCATGACCGATATTCCGGTTGCCCGCAGGGAGATCTTCAAGGGGAAGGGGTATCTGCTTACCAATACCATTCAGACGACCCGCGGCTGCCCCTTTGATTGCGAGTTCTGCTCGGTAACCGCTTTTTATGGCCGCAACTACCGCAAACGACCGGTGGAACAGGTCCTCGTCGAACTGCAGGAGCTTCGCAAAACCAATTCCTTTATCTTTTTTGTGGACGACAACATCGTGGCGGATCGCAAATACGCTCTGCCGCTTTTTCAAGGGATGAAGGGGATGGGCTTCAAGTGGCTTTCGCACGCGCCGATTGATTTCGCGGAGGACCGGGAGTTGATGCGTGCCGCTGGGGAGTCCGGCTGCCTGGGGATGTTTGTCGGTTTCGAGTCGCTCAACCAGGAATCACTTTCCGCCATGGGGAAGGTTACCAACAGGGCGCAGTCGTTCATGGCCGATGCCCAGGCGTTTCGTGACAACGGAATCGGTATTCTTGGCTCCTTTGTGCTTGGTTATGACGGTGATACCCCTGAAATTTTTCCGAAACTGCTCCGTTTTTGTGAGGATGCGCGTCTGGAAGCGGCCATTTTTCCTCTATTGACCCCCTATCCCGGCACCGCCGTCCGCCGCAGGCTGGAAGCGGAAGGCCGGATCATCTCCAACGATTGGCGCGACTACGACATGGAACATATCAACTTTCAACCTAAGGGGATGACCACCCGGCAGCTTCAGGAAGGGTACGAATGGCTTAACCGCTCGTTTTATTCATTCCCATCCATGTTTCGCCGGATCTTGAAACCGCACCGTTCGGTGCAGGTCTTCGGGCCGATGAACCTCGGTTTCCGGGCGGCTATCAGGCGCAAGAGGAGCGGAGCATGATCTGCTGGATGTTTCCGGGACAGCCGATAGCCTTTGCCGATCCCCTTTCCGACGATCCGGAATTCCTGGAAATAGCTCTGCTCTGCCGGGACACTACCGGTTTCAATCCTCTTGAAAACGTAGCGTCACCATCAGATCTCAGTGAAAGTGTCCGGCTCCAGCTTTTCGGCGTTTGCAGCAGCCTGCATCGTTTCAAGCAGTTGACGAATCTGGGGAGCGGTCCGGACCTGATTGCCGAGCATAGTATGGGTATCTATCCGGCGTTGGCGGCATCCGGCTCGATTGACGCTGCGACCGCCCTTGAGCTGGCCTGGCGGATTGGCGGATGCCTCGCGCAGATGGGAAACAGGCATCAGTATGCGCTGGGATGTGTCATCGGGCTGCCTGGTGGAACTCTGGAAACGGTCACCGCCAACAATGGCGTCCATATCGCCAATCATAACACCTCGCGCCATTTTCTGTTGGCCGGCGAACGGGAAAAGGTGGCTGCTGCACTGGTTGAGGCCACGGATGCCGGCGCCTTTTCGGCGAACATTTTTTGCTGTGACGCCCCGCTCCATACGCCGCTGATTGCCGGGATTACCGCCCAGTTACAGCGGATCGTGGCGGAGTACCGTTTTCGCGAACCACAAATTCCGCTGGTGGAACATATCGATCAAACTAACCTTACGGCCGCCGCTATTCCCGCTTTTCTGGTGGATGAACTCTGCCGTCCGGTTCAGTGGGAAACAACGTACCGCACTCTTCGCTCCCGTGGGGCGACACGTTTTCAAGAGGTGGGCGCCGGCTCTGCGCTCGCTAAATTCAACCGCTGGATCGATAGTGAAACATGAAATATCACGAGACTAAAATAACCGTCCGATTCAACGAAATAGACGCTTACCGGGTGGCATGGCACGGTCATTACGTGGCATGGATGGAGATCGGCCGCAATGCCGTGGCCGGCCAATTCGGACTGGATGCCGAACAATTGGTTGCAGCAGGGTATCTGGGGCCGGTGGTTGCCCTTGAACTGAAATTTCTGCGTCCGGCCCGTTTTAACGACGAGCTGACCATCAAAACCTCCCTGCGCCGCAGTCAGACGGCAACCCTCGAATTTGTCACGATCATTGTCGGTTCAGATGGTAAAAAGTGCGCCACCGGAACGACTACCCACGCCTTGACCGATATGGAGGGCGTGCTCCAGTTTCAGCTCCCGCCGGTCATATCCGAGCGGGTTAACCGTTTGCTGGCTTCGCTGGAACTGTAATGAAAATTCTGCTGATCTCCGCCAATCGTGAACGCGACCCTTATCCGGTTTTTCCGATCGGACTGGCCTGCCTGGTTGGTCCGCTTGCGGCCGCCGGCCATCTGTTGAACGCGCTTGACCTCTGTTTTGAACCGGACCCCAACTTTGCCGTTTCCTCTGCAGTTGCCGAATTTCAACCCGATGCCGTTGTCATCTCCCTGCGCAATCTGGACAACGTCACCTGGCCGGGGAGCCGCAGCTATCTTGACGGGGTGCGCGACATCGTCGCTGTTTGTCATGCCCGGACAGTGACCATTATCGGCGGCTCCGGCTTTTCGCTGATGCCGGTCGAAATCCTTGCATCTGTCGGCGCCGATTACGGCGTCATGGCGGAAGGGGAAGAAACTTTGCCGCGGCTGCTGGCTTGCCTGGAGTCGGGTGGCGACGCGGCTCAGCTGCCGGGGGTCGTGCTCCCCGGAAGAGCCGGTTTTATCCCGCCGCTTCCGCTTGCAACACTTGGTACGCCTGACCGCACCCTTTTCGACGTGGCGCGCTATTGCCGTGAAGGGGGGATGGCCAATATTCAGACCAAGCGCGGCTGCCCGTTCGGGTGCATCTACTGCACCTATCCTCTGCTGGAGGGGCGCTGCATGCGTCTTCGCCCGATTCCGGAGATCATCGCCGAGATCCGCACGCTGGTGGACGACTATGGTGTCAATTACCTCTATTTTGTCGATGACATCTTCAACTATCCCCCCGACTTTGCCGAAGAGTTCTGCCGGGCAATGATAGTGGCGCGGTTGCCGGTTAACTGGTCGGCCTTTATCAATCCCGATTTCATCACGCTACGCCTGTTGCAGGCGATGCTGGAGGCCGGTTGCGACGCGGTCGAGTTCGGCAGCGATTCCGGCTCGTCCCGGATGCTCAAAAGCCTGGGGAAGTCGTTCACTGCGGACTCCATTCGCGAATCATCGCGTCTCTGTCATGAGCTGGGGGTGGATTTTGCCCACTACATCCTCTTTGGCGGCCCTGGCGAAACCAGGGAAACTGTACTGGAGACGTTTGCGCTGATGGATGAGGTCGGACCGACGGCGGTCATCACTATGACCGGTATCCGGATCTATCCCGGTACTGCCTTGGAACAGGTCGCCCTGAGGGACGGCATTATTGCTGCGGGCGATTCCCTGTTGGAGCCGCTGTTCTATATCTCGCCGGCAATCAGGGATGAACTCTGCACTCTGGTTACCCAAGAGGCACTCAAGCGCCGCAGCTGGATAGTTCCCAGCCTGGAGATCAATGTCAGTTCGGCCATGCTGGATGCGCTGAGGATGTTTCCGGTCAAGGGGCCGCTCTGGAAGTTGATGAAACGATTGGGGAGGAGCCGTCTGCATCCGATGTAATTCTGGAATAGTGTGCACCACTCGGCTGGACTTTCGTGGTGGATATGGTAAAAATAGAATAAATTAAGTAAATACACCGGGGTATTGATGGAATTCAGAGATAAAATAGTAGTCGTAACCGGCGGGACACGCGGTATCGGGAGAGCCATATCCCTTGCTTTTGCCCGTAGCGGTGCGCGGGTATTTGCCGCCTATCTGAACAATGACGCGGCTGCGGGCTCTCTTGTCGGCGAGGCTGCGGATCTCCCCGGATCGATTGCCGTGATTAAGGGGGATGTCAGCACGACAGGGGGCGCCCAGGCGGTCATTAACGTTGCATCGCTCGATGCCGGACATATCGACGTGCTGGTCAATAATGCCGGGATTATAAAGGACGGCTTTCTGGCGATGATGGCCGACGATGACTGGGATGAGGTGATACGCTCAAACCTGTATCCGCTGTTTCACTGCTGCAAATGGGGTGTGCGCAAAATGCTGGCCCGCCGCAGTGGTTCTATCGTCACTATCTCTTCCATCTCCGGCATCAGCGGGGCTGTCGGCCAGACCAACTACTCTGCCTCCAAAGGGGCGGCCATCAGTTTCACCAAATCGCTTGCCCGTGAGCTGGGATCGATGGGTATCAGGGTTAACTGTGTGGTGGCCGGTTTGATCAAAACCGATATGACTGAAGGGCTTAAGCAGGAGATCGTGTCAGGAATATTGAAAAACTCGGCTCTTGGCCGCATCGGCACCCCGGAAGAGGTGGCCGCCGCGGTGTTGTTTCTAGCCTCGGAGCGGGCCTCCTATATAACAGGTCAGTCGCTGATCGTCGATGGCGGAATTGTCTGATGGAAAGACGCCGCGTGGTCATAACAGGTCTGGGGGTTTTCTGCGGTTGCGGTGCAAATGTACCGGAGTTTACAGATGCTCTGCTCAGCGGTTCCAGCGGCATCGGCCCGCTTGACCTGTTTGACGTATCGCACTTCCCTTCCCGGATCGGCTGCCAGGTCAAACGGTATGATCCGAAAAATTATTTTGACGGCAAAACGGCCCGGAAACTCTCCCGCTCCGACCAGTTCGGGGTAATAGCCGCCGGGGAAGCGGTCAGGAAGAGCGGCGTCACCAGCTGTTATTCACCATATGAAATCGGCGTCTCGATGGGCGCCGGCGCCGCCGGCATGTTCCAGGCGGAGCAGTGGCTTAAATCAGAACTTGCCGGTAAGAAAGCCTCGCCAGGCCTGCTGCGCGGGGTTCTGCCGGATTCCACCACCACGGTGCTGGCTCGAACCTTCGGGTTGGCCGGCTACCAGGGCACAGTCACCACCGCCTGTTCGTCTTCGGCCACCGCCATCGGCTGGGGCGCCGACCTGGTCGCCACCGGTCGTCAGAAAGCGGTGCTGGCCGGC
The DNA here is from genome assembly GCA_903925005.1 of uncultured Geobacteraceae bacterium. GTDB lineage: Bacteria > Desulfobacterota > Desulfuromonadia > Geobacterales > Pseudopelobacteraceae > JACRCG01. The sequence goes on along the minus strand of CAIYDX010000376.1, from coordinate 54,894 downwards.
GGCAGCGATGCCCTTTCCCTGCTGACCTTTGCCGGATTTAATGCTCTACATGTGGTCGATAGCGACCCCTGCTCCCCTTTCAGCCTTGGCCGCCAGGGTATTACCCTCGGCGAAGGGGCGGCCTGCCTGATGCTGGAAGCCGAGGACGATGCCCGCGCCAGGGGCGCCAGGATCTATGGGGCGGTACTCGGATATGCCCTTGCCGGGGAGGCCTGGCATATGACCGCCCCGGAACCGTCCGGTGTTGCGGCTGCACGGGTTATGCAGGAGGCACTGCTGTCAGGTGGAGTTGAGCCGGGGCGAGTGGGATGGGTAAACGCCCACGGCACCGGTACGCCGCTTAATGACGTGGTGGAATCAAATGCGATGAAACTGGTGTTTGGCGACCATGTTTCCAAAGTGCCGCTGGTCTCCACCAAGGCCATGACCGGGCATTGCCTGGGTGCTGCCGGTGCAATCGAGGCCTTGGCAACGGTGATAGCCCTTAATCAAAATATTATTCCCCAGACCCTCAACTTTCGGGGGCGCGATCCGGAGTGCAGTCTGGATTATTGCCATGACGGAGTGCGTTCAAACAACTCTGGTCTGGCCATGTCCAACTCCTTTGCCTTTGGCGGCAATATTACCTCACTGGTGCTGTCGCGATGAACGTTCCTCTGACCGATATAGTTATCACCGGATATTCGGCTGTTACCTCCGCCGGCATCGGCCTGGAGCCGGTTCTTGAATTGATCCGATCAGGCCGGGATGCCCTAACACCGGTTCCGGCCGAACATGCCGGAGGAAACAGCGGTCGTTGGGGCAAGGCGCTCGGTTTTAAAGCGACCGACTTTATCCCCCCATTAAAGGCCCGCAAGCTTGATCGCTGCAGCCAGTTTGCCGTGGCTGCAGCCGGCCTGGCCCTAAAGGATGCCGGTGTCGATAGCAGTACCCTTCCGCCGGAACGGATCGGTATTGCACTTGGCTGCGGTTTTGGCGGAGTGGCTAATTCAGCCGAGTTTCTTGCCGGGTATTTTGCCGCTGGCGTTGAAGGGATGTCTCCGATACTGTTTCCCAACACGGTTTCCAATGCCGCTGCCAGCAATGTCTCCATCGAACATGGTCTGAAAGGCCCCAATGTGACCCAGGTGCAGCGTTTCTGCTCCGCGGAATCGGCTTTTATGATGGCCTGCCGTTTCATCATGGAGGGGCGTGCCGACATCATGCTTACCGGCGGAGTCGATGACCTTACGCCGTTGATGCTCTCCGGCTTTGCCGCCGTCGGCCAGTTGCGCGGTTATGCCGGCGCGTTTGGCGAGGGGTGCGGTCTGCTGGTCCTGGAGAGAGCCGGGCATGCCGTCGGCCGGGGCGCACTGGTCAAGGGAATTCCCAATGCCATCCGCACGGTCGGTCTGCTCCTCCCCGGTCGCGAACGGGAAGGGGTTGATCTGCTTCTGGAGGATTCCGCTGCATCGGAGCTGGTATCACTTTCGGGTACGGCAACTCTCCTTCCGGGACTCAATGAACGTGTTGCCGGAATCCCTTCGCTGGATACGGCGCGCGTCATAGGCCGCTCTCTGGCGATGGGAGGCACTGCGATGGCCGCCATGCTGGCTTCTCTCGGCCCCGGTCAACATGGATTGCACCTGGCCGCTTCGCCGGAAGGGCCGTATTATGCCATCAGGTTCAGCGGAGGCCTTTCTGTTTAATTCCGATCCGGCACATTATCTGCCTCACCGCTACCCCTTTCTGTTCCTTGACCGGATAATCGAGCTGGAACAGGGGAAACGAGCGGTTGCCATGACCGGCGTGAGTGCGGCCCACGGTTTTTCCCAGATTTTGATGGTTGAAGCTGTTGCCCAGTTAGCCGGTATTACCGTTGCGCAGGCGGGCGACGAGGAGGGTTTTCTGGCGTCGATCGATCATGCCGAATTTTCGGCCCAGGCTTCAGTAGGGAGTATTCTGATCATTTCAGCCAGGGTAGTAAAATCTTTCGGACGTCTGTTCATGATCGACGGTGATGTTATACAGTGTACGGAGCGGCTTCTCTCCGTACAGCTGACGCTGGGGGTGGGTAAGCCGTGATGCCGATGAAGCAAGTTCAGCTGTTCTTTCCATTGCTGTTGACGCTCCTGCTGGTCACATCCCCCTGTTATGCCCAGGCAATATCCCCCGTTGAGGGGTTGGAGGCCCTGCGCCGCGGCTTTGCCGGCATTTCCGATTTTACAGCAGATATAACCCAGGAAAAACGGCTTTTTCTGATGAAGCGGACCATGGTGATGAACGGCTCGCTCCGTTTCAGAAAGCCGGATCTGTTTTTCATGGAGATTGCCCCCCCCTTCAGCAGTCGCATGCTGCTGCGGGACAGTGTCATCGAACAGGTTGCCGGCAGGGACAAAACGCCGGCCAGAATCGCGCTCCCGCCGGAGCAGGGGTTGAAACAGTGGTTTTCCAGGCTGACATCCCCGATCACGTCGCTGCCGGACAGCGTGGCGGTGCAGGCCGACCTGACCAATTCCGTCTATACCGTGACGATTGCCCCGCTGGGCAAAGGGGGGGTCAAGGATATTGCCATCGTTTTTCTGGAGGATGGCACTATCAAGCGCCTGGTCATCACCGAACGGAACGGCGACCGGGCAACCATGACCCTGAAAAAGCTGCGGCGCAACGTTGGCCTGACCGAGCGGGATTTTCGGCTGGAATAGATCGTTTAACCCCCAAAAGCGGTTTATTACCGCAAAGACGCAAAGTTCGCAAAGAAATTAGAGTTTTGACAAGAATTCTATAATCAGTTTGGATAAGAAGTTTTTTTCGTTATATGTACTGTTTGCTTTGCGTTCTTTGCGCCTTTGCGGTTCAAATGCCGATTTTGATTTAAGCGTCAAGAAAGATAAGACTATGTCGTTTTATAGATTGTTAAAATATCTGTTGCCGTTACTGCTGATCACCGCCTGTGCCACCATTAAGGCTCCCCCCATTGATTATCATCCCGGTGCGGTCGTGGAGACTCTCTCATCCGCCGTGTCACTTTCGGTCAATGCCGCTGACGGCAATATGTCAGGGAGCGGCTATCTGGTCTTTCGTCGCCCCGATAGACTTCACCTGGTGGTGCTCTCGCCGTTCGGTACGACCATGATGGAGGCGTTTGCTCTGGGAGACCGGATCACGCTGGTTTACCCCTCCCGGTCAACGGCCTATGCGGGGCGTTTTGACGAGCTGCCGGACAAGGGTGGCCTGCAGGGGTGGAGTTTGATGCGCTGGGTTATGGATGCCGACTCTCGTGAGGAGAAACCTCTGAACGGCACGGTGGAACGTATGAGCAAACTGAGGTTTTCTGAAAAGGTGACCTTTGAAAATGGTCTGGTCATATCCAAGGAGTCCTCAGCCGGCGATCATGTGCATTACGGCAAGTATCTTGCCGTCAACGGTGTTCCGGTTGCAGCTGAACTCGATCTGCTGAGCGGGCAAGGCGACCGTATCCGGATTACACTTGATGAGCCTGAGGTCAACTCTCCTCTTGATGATGCCGTTTTCGTGCCGCATCTCGATGGGTTGACGATCGTACCGCTTTCCGACATCAAGGGATTGTAGAGCCTGATGCTCCGGAGAGTGGCTTCACAGTTCAATTCCCTCACCCGCTGTCACCTGGAATGGATATTTCGAATAACCACTTCCAGACCTCGTGCCGTATTGTCCGCCTTTTTCATCGCGCTGCTGCTGTCGGTCGTCGTGATCTGCACCACCCGCTTCGACGCCGATATTTTCCAACTCTTTCCGACGCGCCAACCGGCGTTGAAACTGCTCCTCGACTCTCTGCAGTGGGCCGGCAGCGCCAATGAAGCCTATTTCCTCCTGGATGGGGAAAAAGAGGCGCTCCCCCGCGAGGCAGAGAAATTTGCCGAACGGCTCCGTCTGGCGAAGGTGGGAGGGGAGCCGGCCTTTCGGCGCATCACCTGGAGAGTCTTCGACGAGAGTGAAGGCGCCTCTTTTAACGCGTTCATCGCTTATGCCGTGACCCGTCCGCAGTTGTTTATCGGGCCGGAAGACGTCCCCGGCCTGCTGCAGCGTTTTTCACCCGCTTCAATGGATGACTCCCTGCGCCGTGTCCAGGCCGACCTTGCCGGACAGTTCGGCGGAGCCATGACCGGCCTGGCCGCCGCCGACCCGCTTTATCTGCGCGACCTGATTCTGCCGCGACTCAAGGCCGGCAGCCAGGCGCTCGACCTGGACCCAACCTCCCCCTACTTTCTCTCGCGGGACGGCAAGGTGCTGATCATGATCGCGGAACCGGCCCGCCCGGTGCAGGATATGGCCTTTGCCAGGGCACTGGTGACGACCATAAACCAGGCACGGCAGGGATCGACGGTCGCCATCTCCTGTGCCGGCGCTCATATCAGTGCAGTGCTGGATGAAGCGGCGATGAAGTTCAATATCATCGTCAGTGTCCTCTCCTCCCTGGCGGTGGTTCTGGCCATCTTTTATGCGGTTTACCGTTGCATCCTTCCCACGCTGCTTTTGCCGCTGATCATCGCTGTCGGTGTGCTGCTGGCGATGGGGGTTGCCGGACTGCTGCTTCCCTCAATTCACATAATATCCTTTGCCTTTATGGCGCTGATAATCGGCCTGGGGACCGACTATCCGATTCATTTATACGACCGTTTTCACAGCGAACGTGCGGTTGGCAGGGGGGCTGACGAGGCGCTGCGTCTGGCTGTTGTTGATACCGGTCATCGTCTTTTTACCGCCGCCACCACCACGGCCATACCGTTCTTAGCCCTGATGGTCTCCGACGTGCGGGCCCTGTACGAACTGGGGCTGCTGGTCGGGCTGGGGGTGCTGTTTACGCTCTATGCGACCTTCTTCTTTCTGCCGCCGTTGCTGGTTTATATGGAACGCCGCTTTCCAGCGGATTATCGCCCGATACCGGGCCTCGGTCTGCGCTCCGTCTGGCGTCTGGCAGGACGGTTTCCTCGTGCGGTGATAACGATCTCGGCTCTTGTTATTACTCTTATGGCTGTGGCCTCCAGCCGAACCTTCTTCGATGGTGAACTTAAAAACCTTCAACCTCGTCATTCCGAGGCATTTCTGACTCAGGAAAAAATAGAGCGTCACCTGAGTTTGGCGCCAAAACAGCTGCTGGTGGCGGTGGAGGGGAGAAATCTGACAGAGGTGTTGCAGCGTACGGCGCAGGTTGACCGGTTGGTCCGAAGATGGCACCAGACCGGAAGCATCAGCAGTTGGTCGTCGCTGGGGCAAATAATTAATACACGGGATCGACAATTTGAGATCAGCAGGGCCATATTGGGCAGAGAGAGCGGCGGTCTGTCCGTGACGGGATTGAACGGCGCGCTGGAGAGGCAGGGGTTTGAACCGCAACCATTTCAGCCATTCATTGCTGCACTTTCTGCCGCCAACGTCTTGACTCCTGTGCCTGAGGAAGAGGCTATCGCCCGGCTTAAGGCTTCGCCTTTGCGTGGAGTTGCGGATCGCCACCTTATCAAGGATGCAAACGGTTATCACGCGCTGGTGTACCTTTATTACAAGGATGCCGGCTTCGACCAGAACCGGTTTTTGCACGAACTGGCCGGCATCGACTCCACGGCGCGAGTTACCGGTGTAGATCTGGTTAGCTCGCAACTTTCCGCTTCGGTCAGGCAGAGCTTGCAGTGGGGGCTTCTGATCGGTGGCCTGCTGGTGCTGTTTCTGCTGCTGGCTCACTTCAATTCTACCGGCGGGATTTTCTACTCCCTGTTTCCGGTAATTGCCGGAACTGTGGCCATGTTGGGCATCATGGCACTCTGCGGGATGGGGCTGAATTTCATGAATGCCATGGTCCTGGTGACTATTCTGGGAATGGGAAGCGATTACGGTCTGCACATCAGCGCCCGGATAACAGCCGATGATCCGCAAGGCAGAGAATCGCGCTTCATCCAGGTCGGGCGGACGGTGCTGCTCTCTGCGCTGACCAACATTGCCGGATTCGGCTCCCTGGCGTTGGCCGATTACCCTGCACTTGCCTCGATCGGCTGGGCCACCAATTTCGGTGTCGGTTTCACAGCCCTGTTTGCTCTGGTGACTTTACCGGCTGTGATTGTGCTTTTTGCAAGGCGCAGTGATTAATAATTCCTTCACGGTGTGAATAACCAGGTGGTATAATCCAGCTGTAGATGCAGAATGAATGAAGGAGCCTGACAATGAAAATACGACGATTATATGCGGTGTTGATTGCGGCGGCTCTGGCTGTTTTCAGTACCGCCCCAGGGTGTGCGGATAAGCGCGATGCACCTGACGTTTCCGAAAAATCGGGCTTGATAAAGGTGTATTCGTATGAAAAAAGAGGCCTCGTCATGAGTGAAAAAATTGTTAAAGCCGAAGCTGAATGGAAAAAACAGCTGACACCCGAGCAGTTCAATATATTGAGGGAAAAAGGGACCGAACAGGCGGGCACCGGTCTATACGCCAATAATCATGAACATGGCATCTATCGTTGCGCCGGCTGCGGTCTGGATCTGTTCCGTTCGGAAGAGAAGTATGAGTCAGGAACCGGGTGGCCGAGCTTTTTTGCTCCGATTTCTCCCGAAAACATTGCAACTGCAGCGGATAACAGCCTGTTCTCAAGGCGTACCGAGGTGTTGTGCCGCCGCTGCGGCGGGCATCTTGGCCATGTTTTTAATGACGGTCCCAAGCCGACCGGGCTGCGCTACTGTATGAATTCGGCGGCACTCGAATTTACAGTAAGCAAATAGCTGTACGGAGGTGCGACATGAGAAGAATAATTGCGTTGTTTACGGGGATGTGGCTGGCCATGCCTGCGGACATGCCTGCAGGCGCGGCCGGTTACGAGACGGCAATTTTTGCCGGTGGCTGTTTCTGGTGTATGGAGGCGCCTTTTGACAAGCTTCCCGGAGTGGTTTCGGTGACCGCCGGATATACCGGAGGAGATGTGAAAAACCCGACGTATGAGGATGTGTCTGCCGGAGGTTCCGGCCACGCCGAAGCGGTGCGGGTTGTGTATGACCCGGCCAAAATCTCCTATCCGGCGCTTCTCACCGTATTTTGGCACAATATCGATCCGACCGTAGCGAATCGGCAGTTCTGTGACGTGGGTCATCAATACCGTGCGGTGATATTTTACCGGGGAGAGCAGCAGCATGCGGCGGCGCTGCAGTCAAAGGCAGCGCTGGAAAAGAGCCGACCGTTCCGGGAGCAGGTTGTGACCGAGCTAACGCCGGCAACTGAGTTCTATCCGGCAGAAGAGTACCATCAACATTACTACAAAAAAAATCCGCTCCGCTACAGCTATTACAGGGGCGGATGTGGTCGGGATAAAAGGTTGAAAAAGCTCTGGGGCGGCGCTGTAAACCACTAAATGCAAGCTAAATGCGAGAGATGTACTTTTCGATGTTTTGTCAATAATCCGACACGTTCAATGGTTTGACACCTTAGTTGGCGCAAGTTTTCAGCTGCTCTTTTTGGCGCTGCCGACGTTATCGGCTGGCTGGCGGCCTTTTGACGGTAAATGCAGAAGTTATGGGTGTTGGCGGCACGAAAAATGCATAAAAACCAGTCCGATACTACGCGCAAAAGGTGGCTGACAGTACATTTTCATGGCGAATGGTTCCGTAGAAGCAATAGAGTTACGCGGCTTCCGCAAAAACTCGGACATCTATGTCGCTCTGGGGCTGATCGGCATCTTGGCGCTGATGATTATTCCGCTCCCGGCGTTTGTGCTCGATATTTTTCTGGCTACCAACATTACGGTTGCGCTGTCGATTCTGCTGATTTGTCTCTATACGGTGCAGCCGCTTGATTTTTCGGTGTTTCCCTCGGTGCTGCTGGTCACTACCCTCTTTCGGCTGGCCCTGAATATCGCGTCTACCCGCCTGATACTGCTGCACGGCAGTGAAGGGGCCGAATCGGCCGGCGCGGTCATCAAAGCGTTCGGGCAGTTTGTCGTCGGGGGCAATTACATTGTCGGCGCGGTACTGTTTTTGATTCTGGTGATCATAAACTTTGTAGTCATCACCAAGGGCGCCGGGCGTGTTGCCGAGGTCGCCGCACGTTTTACCCTGGATGCGATGCCGGGCAAACAGATGGCGATTGACGCCGACCTTTCGGCCGGACTGCTAACCGATAAAGAGGCGAAGATGCGGCGCCTGAAAATATCGCGCGAAGCCGACTTTTACGGTTCCATGGATGGTGCCAGCAAGTTTGTGCGCGGAGACGCGATTGCCGGAATCCTGATCGTGCTGATTAATATCTTTGGCGGCTTGATTATTGGGGTCTGGCAGCAGGGCATGCCGATCATGAACGCTCTTTCAAATTATACGCTGCTGACTATCGGAGAGGGATTGGTTGCCCAGATTCCGGCCCTCGTTATTTCAACCGCCGCCGGTATTCTCGTTACCCGCTCCGCGGATGAAAACAGTTTCGGCCAGGAAATCACCGGCCAGTTCATGAATTACCCCAAGGCGTTTTTTGTTGTCTCCGGGGTAATGTTTCTGTTTGCTATGATTCCGGGACTGCCTCATTTTGCCTTTCTGCTGCTGTCGGGTGTTACCTTTTTGCTCGGAAAGATGGCTCGTGAGAAAGCAGAGGTCATTGAAGAGACTGCCGTCGCGGAAGCAACCGCCGGCGAGGACTCGATCGATCAGGCGTCAAATATCAGACCCCTGGATGTCCTGGAGCTGGAAGTCGGCTACGGTCTGGTACCTATGGTCGATGCCTCTCAGAACGGCGAGCTGCTGGAACGCATTCGTTCCATTCGCCGTCAGAACGCCCAGAAGATGGGTTTTGTCGTACCGCCTATCCATATCCACGATAATCTGCAGCTTAAACCGTATGAATACAATCTGCTGATTCGCGGCGCGCGGGTAGGAGGAAGCGAGCTGACCGGCCAGTATCTGGCCATGGATTCCGGCGCCGTTACGGCTAATTTGCCCGGTATGACCACTAAAGAACCGGTGTTCGGGTTGCCTGCGGTCTGGATACGGAGTGAAGATCGCGATCAGGCTCAGGTCAACGGTTACACGGTCGTGGACAGCACCACCGTTGTTGCCACCCATATCAGCGAAATTATCAAACGGTACTCTCATGAGCTTATCGGCCGGCAGGAGCTGCAGCAGATTCTTGACAATGTGGCCGTCACGGCTCCCAAAGTGGTTGATGAGCTGATTCCAAACCTTCTTAACCTCGGAACGGTGCTCCGGATAGTCAAGAGCCTGCTTAAGGAAGGTGTTTCGATACGCGATATGCGCACGATTCTGGAGACACTGGCCGATTATGCCGCGCTTACCAAGGATCCCGATGTGCTGACCGAATTTGTTCGGCAGGGTCTGGGAAGATTTCTCGTTGATCAGTACAAGATGGAGGATGAAACACTTTTCCTGGTAACAATCGACCGGGAGGTTGAAGATTTAATCGCCGAGGCGATCCAGCCGTCCGATCAGGGGAGTTTCCTGGCAATAGAACCGGCCATTGCCCAACAGATCATTGCGTCCGTCCGGAATATGTCGGAGCGCTTCGGGGCGAGCGGGGCTCAGCCGGTGTTGCTGGCTTCACCGTCGATCCGCCGTCATGTCAGGAAATTGATCGAACGCTTTGTCCCGCATATGGCGGTTCTGTCGCACAACGAGATACCTCAGAATGTTAAAATCCAGTCTCTAGGGGTGGTAAGTCTCAATGTTGGTTAAAACATTTCAAGCGGCAAGTATGCCGGAAGCGCTGCGCATGGTTAAGGCCGAACTCGGTCCGGATGCGATGATCCTTTCGACAAAAAAAGAGAGGGTAGGCGGCTTCCTCGGATTTTTCAGCAAGCAGGTATATCGGGTCACAGCGGCGATAGATCCGGTTCGCAAACAGGCTCCGCCGCCATCCGCTCCGGTCGCTTATCGCGAAGCGCCGCCACGTGAGCGGACAGCGCGGGAGGAGATGGAAAGCTCGATGCTGGCTCCCCTGGCACGTGAGCTGAAAGATTTGCGTGAGAAAGTGGAGTCTCTTACCCGCCGGGAAGAGGAAGCAAAACAGGCTGCCGGATCGGAAACGGCGGAACAGCTGGATGGCGGGATCAACATCAAAAATATTCCCAGATCCGATCTTGAGGAAATTAAAAAACTACTCCTTGCCACACTGGCCAAAAGCCAGGAGGGGGGCCCAAAAGATGTTCAATGGCCGACAATTACCGACGAGGGAGCCCTGACGGGACAGTCCGGCGAGGAACTGCTTCCGGAGGATTCTCCTTTGGCCAGAGAGTTGGCGGCCAGTGGGGTATCCACCGAACTGATCAGGAAAATTGTCGATACGCTTAATACTCTGCCGTTGCAGAGCGGCAACCAGACTGTCAAGGGGCGTTTAGGCGAGACACTCGGGCGATTGATCAAATTTGCCGGCATGCTCAAGCTGAAAAAGAATTCTCCACGCATTATCGCTCTGGTGGGGCCTACCGGAGTCGGCAAGACGACGACAACCGCGAAACTGGCCGCCATGTATGCGCTCAACAGAGGCAACAAAGTGGCGTTGATAACGATGGATATCTTCAGGGTGGGGGCCGTCGAACAGCTCAAAACATATTCACGCATCATGGGGATTCCACTGGAGGTCGCCTCGACTCCAAAGGAGCTTGAAAAGGCCGTTGAAAAGCACTCCTCCTGTGATCTGATCTTTATCGATACCGCCGGACGCAGCCACAAGGACAAGGAAAAACTCGATGAAATGAAGAACTTTCTGGAAGACAAGATTCCGATGGAGGTCTACCTCTGTCTTTCGGCCACCACCAAGGATCGCGAACTGGAAGAGATTTTGAACCGATTTAGAATATTTCAGGTTAGCAAGGTTGTTTTTACAAAAATCGATGAATGTGAAAGTTTTGGGAATATGGTCAACCTATTGATGAAGGATAATTTGCAGATTGCGTATTTTACAACCGGCCAGCGTGTACCGGAAGATATCGAAATTGCAACACCGGCCAAGCTGGCAGATATGATATTTCGTGAGGGGGCAGAATGAGCACCGTACCAGGAACTGGCGACCAGGCTGATACTCTCCGCCAGATGGCTCGCACTGCAAAACTTAGCCAAAAGGCTGATCCACATTCAGCGGCTGGACTGGCCGATCAGCAGGGTATACGGGTTATCTCGGTAACCAGCGGCAAGGGTGGAGTCGGCAAGAGTAATGTTGTATCGAATCTCGCGATTGCCCTTTCGGCTCAAGGGAAAAAGGTTCTGCTGATCGACGCCGACCTTGGGCTCGGCAACCTCGATGTCCTGCTGGGGCTGTCGCCGGTTTACAACCTCAATCATGTCCTGAACGGCGAAAAGAGCATTATCGACATCCTGATCGACGGGCCGGCCGGCATCAAAATTATCCCGGCAGGTTCCGGCGTCCAGGAGTTGACAAGCCTAGGACAGCACGAAAAGCTGAAACTGCTGGATGAGCTGGATATGCTGGAAGAACAGTTCGACATCTTGATTGTCGATACCGAGGCCGGTATCTCGGAAAATGTCACCTACTTTACCGTTGCCGCCCAGGAAATTTTTGTCGTGGTAACTCCCGAGCCGACCTCCATCACTGATGCTTACGCCTTGATCAAGCTCCTGGCGACCCGCTATTCGGAACATCATTTCAAGGTACTGGTCAATATGGCCAAGGACAGTGAGGATGCGCTGGAGGTCTTTCGCAAGCTGGCTAACGTGGCTGGACGTTTTCTTGACATCTCGCTCGATTATCTTGGGTGTGTCGTCAAAGACGAGAAGGTTGTCGAGGCGGTTAAACGTCAAAAAGCCGTCACTGAGCTATTTCCGGATTCAGAAGCGGCTCACTGTTTTGCGACGATAGCCAAACGGGTTATTGAAAACAAGCGCCAGAATCGAGTCAAAGGCAATATCCAATTCTTCTTCAGAAGGATGCTGGATAGTGCGGGAGGAAATTAATATATGACGGATGGGAATGATCCCAGCCCAGGCACATGCCAGTCTACTGATCGCGAACAGTTGATTCTCGATCATATTCCGCTGGTGCGCTATCTGGTCAGCAGAATGTCGGCCAAGCTCCCGCCGCATCTTGACATGCAGGATCTGCTGAGTTCAGCAATGATTGGCCTGATAAATGCAGCTGATCGTTTCGATCCCTCTCGTGGCGTGCTCTTTAAAACCTTTGCCGAACAGCATGTTCGCGGAACGATACTGGACGAACTCCGTTCATACGACGTACTCAGCCGCTCCATGCGGGACAAGTACAAGCGGCTGGAGCGTAAGCTGCACGAACTTGAAAACATTCTGGGACGCCACCCATCCAGCGAAGAGGTGGCAGTTGCGCTGGAAATGAGTCTTGACGACTATTATGAACTGCTTGACGACGTACACGTTTTCACCTTTATCAGCCTCGACGACAGCTGGGAAGGGGATGACGGAAGCCCACTCTGTCTTGCGGACGTATTATGCGAATCGGATGCAAAGAATCCGCAGCAGCAGGTTATTACGATGCAATTGGCCGAGGCGCTTGGGCAGGCCATCGATACGCTGCCGGAGAAAGAACGCCTGGCGGTAACGCTCTATTACAACGAAGATTTCAATCTCAAGGAGATCGGTGAGACGTTAGGTCTGACTGAATCCAGGATATCGCAGATCATCAGTCAGGCGATGGTCAGACTGCGCTCGCGGCTCAGGTTGCACAAGAACTAGCGCAGTAAAAGAGGGGAGCAGTTATGAACAGTGGTATGTACTCAGCCATATCGGGAAGTTTGGCCGCCATGCGCCGCATGGATGTGATCAGTAATAATCTTGCGAATATCAATACCCCCGGATTTAAAAAGGACAGGTTGTCATTTGAAGGGTTATTGGCCGGCAATGCCAACACGCCGGCTGTTCCGCAGGGCACAACCGCCGATCCGATCATGCAGAAGGAAAATGTTTATATCGATTATGCCAGTGGTATGACCAGCCATAGTGGTAATCCTCTTGATATGGCGCTTGCAGGTGATGGCTTTTTTGCCGTTACCACGCCACAGGGGACCGCCTACACGCGTCAAGGCAATTTTCGTACATCGGGTGACGGCACCCTGGTAACTGTGGATGGCTTTCCGGTGCAGGGGGTCGGCGGCGCTGCAATCCGAATTCAGGGGAGCCTCGTTGAAATAGACGGTAAGGGTGGTGTCATGGTCGATGGAACGGAAGCCGGCACAATTTCGGTGGTTGATTTTAATAAGCCGTATTCACTTACCAAGAGCGGTAATGCGCTGTTTGTCCCGACGGATCCGCAAGCGATTCCGCAGGCTAGCAGTGCCCAGATACAGCAGGGTCAAATCGAAGGGTCTAATGTCGACAGCATTTTGGAAATGGTACAGATGCTCGAGACCAATCGCTATTTTGAAGCGTGTTCAAAAGTTATCCAAAATTATGACGCTATGGCCAGCCATGCTGCCAATGACATCGGCAAGGTCTGAAATTTTTATACTAACCAAAGCTAATACAAGGAGTTAGACTATGATTCGTTCACTTTGGAGCGCCGCATCCGGTATGCAGGGGCAGCAGAAGAGCATGGACGTTGTCGCCAATAACCTGGCCAACGTTAGTACTACCGGCTTCAAAAAGAGTAGGGCTGATTTTCAGGACCTGATTTACCAAAATCTGAAGACTACCGGTTCTCCTGCAACCAATTCTACCCAGATTCCGACTGGAATACAGATCGGTTTGGGGACACGTCTAGCCGCTGTGACTAAAATATTCACTCCTGGAGATTTTACCCAGACCGGTAACCAGTTGGATATTGCTATTCAGGGTGACGGTTTTTTCCAGATTACGCTCCCGGACGGAACCGTCGGTTATACCAGGTCGGGTGCTTTCAAGAACAACAGCACCGGACAGGTTGTGACGTCTGACGGTAATCCGCTCTCTCCTTCAATCACGATACCTAGCAATGCTACCAAGATAAATGTTGGCACTGACGGGACCGTTTCGGTGCAGGTTGCCGGCCAGACCGCCACTACTTCTATAGGTTCCATCCAGCTGGCAAATTTTTCTAATCCGGCAGGGCTCTCCAGTCAAGGGTCAAATATATATCTGCCTACCGATGCTTCTGGAACCGCTACGGCCAGCACCCCTGGGCAAAATGGCACGGGTACCGTTGCACAGGGAATTCTGGAGATGAGCAATGTGAACGTGGCCGAAGAGATGGTCAACATGATCGTCGGTCAACGTGCTTATGAGGTCAACTCCAAGGCGGTGCAGGCTTCGGATGAGATGCTGCAGACGGCTAATAACCTGAAACGCTAGAATCGGATCTAACGCATTATGAAACATTTACTGCCGAATATAATTTGTTTGCTTCTAGTCGCGTCTAATCTCTTTCCTAGTTACTGCCTCTCCGCAGCCAGTCGAGAGCAGGAGGTGCGAGAGGCTGTCACAGCATTCGTTACAACCCGTACCGCCGGCATGGGTTGGGATGTTCGCATCCGTAGAATAGCCATCTCTGACGCTTTGAAGCTTCCTGAGGGGATTATCGATTACGAAGTCGTCGCTCCTAAGCAGTGGGAAGGGTGGGGAAACGTTAGTATCGCGATTATTGCCCGCCAAAATGACAAGGTACTGCGCAATATTCCGGTTCGTCTGGAGGTGGAAGCGTTAGCTGGTACCGTTGTTACGCTCCGGCAGATAGAGCATGGCACAGGCATAACGGCTGCTGATCTGGTCTTGCAGAATCGTGAAATTACCCAGAACTCTCAACTTGCTGCTCGGACGATTGAGTCAGTGGTCGGCAAAAATGCCCGTACGACCATCCGGGCCAATCAACCGGTGCGCACCGATCAAATTGAAAAGGTGCCACTGATAAAAAGTGGCCAGACGGTTACGATAGTTGCCGAAAACGAGGTTCTGAAAATATCAGTATCTGGTATAGCCCACAGTTCGGGCGCTTCGGGGGATATCATCAGAGTGCAGAACCTAACTTCGCATAAAGAAATTCCGGCCAGGGTCATCGACGCTACTACAGTTCAGGTGGCACTATGAACGTACTCGAATTAAAATGTAATTTAATTAGAAGAACGCTATTGCTGTTAACGCTGCTGCTTTGCGGCTGTGCGACGGAAAAAACCGAGATCAAGACCGCCAGTTCCGAAGAACAACAGCTGAAGCCGGTTGCCGACTATTCAAGCGGTTCGATCTGGCAATCGACCTCGGCAGGCTTGACGGATGACTTGAAAGCCCGTCGCCGCGGCGATATCGTCACTATTGTTATTTCCGAAACCGCCAGCGCTTCCAAACAGGCGAATACCGGCACATCGCGGGACAGCTCAATGAGTGCCGGGATGCCGAGCATGCTGGGGCTTGAGAATACCGGTATATTAAAGAATAATTTTGCCGATTTGAGTAAAATAATAAATGCCAGCACCAGTTCGTCATTCAAGGGCGCCGGCTCAACTTCACGTCAGGAAAATTTGAATGCGACCATAACCGCTCGCGTAATAGATGTAATGCCGAACGGCAATCTGGTGATAGAGGGGCGGCGCAACATCAAGGTCAACGAAGAGGATCAGATCATAGTTCTGGAAGGTACCGTGCGCTCACGTGATATCGCACAAGACAACACGGTAAACTCAATCTATGTCGCTGACGCGCGCATCAGCTACTCAGGACGGGGAATCATATCCGATCGTCAGAGTCCGGGTTGGCTAATGAATATTTTGGACAAGATCTGGCCGTTCTGACAGCCAACGTATGCAATATCCTATAAGGTAAATTATGAAGAGTATTCTGTCCGCCACAATTATTATGCTTGTCATTTTGACTACAACAAACGCCCATGCCGTACGGATAAAGGATCTGGCTTCATTTGAAGGGGTGCGGGACAACCAGTTGATGGGGTATGGCCTGGTAGTTGGACTGAACGGTTCCGGTGACAGCGATCAGGTCTTGATACAGTATCAGTCAGTGGTCAATATGCTCGAACGGCTAGGAATTACCATTCCCAGCACAAGCATCAAGCTGAAAAACGTTGCCGCTGTCATGGTAACGGCGACGCTGCCGCCATTTGCCAAACAGGGTAATCATCTGGATGTTCTGGTGTCGTCTCTTGGCGATGCTAAAAGTCTTGCCGGCGGCACACTGCTCATGGCTCCTCTTAAAGGGGCCGACAATCAGGTCTATGCCGTGGCCCAGGGATCGATCCTGACTAATTCATTTGCATTTGGCGGACAGGGCGCCAGCGCCCAGAAAAATCATCCGACTGCCGGACGGGTGCCGAACGGAGCTCTGATAGAGCGGGAGCTGCCGAACACCCTTGCGGGCAAGTCGGTATTGATTCTGAATCTGAATGTAGCTGACTTTACGACCGCCTCGCGCATCGTCACAGCTGTAAATGACAAGTTCAAGAGTTCTGTTGCCTTCAGCAAAGACCCAGGTTCGGTCACGCTCACAATTCCGGAAGCGTATGTTAACCGCGCCGTTGATTTCGTGGCAGCTTTGGAGCGGCTTGAGGTCAAGCCGGATGTAGCGGCCAAGGTTATTCTGAATGAACGGACCGGTACGATTGTCATGGGAGAGGGGGTGCGGATTTCCACCGTGGCAATTACTCACGGCAACCTGTCGCTGGTAATCAAGGAGACCCCTCAGGTGTCACAGCCTGCGCCGCTTAGTTTGACCGGCGAAACCAAAGTCGTGCCGCGCACCGATTTGAAAGTCGAAGAGGAGAGCCGGCGGCTGATGGTGCTGCAGGAGGGGGCTACTATTGGTGACGTTGTGCGGGCCCTTAATCAGATGGGGGTAACTCCACGCGACTTGCTTAGTATTCTCCAGGCGATAAAGGCGGCCGGAGCACTGCAAGCGGACCTTTCGATAATTTAGATCTCAAATATAGCCGGATTGGGACGATAAGAGAAGGACTGCATGGATGTGAAAATTACCACGGCAATGCCGGATACATCTGAAAGCGCTGCGGATAAGGCGCGCTTGCTTCAGCGTGCGTCGAACGACGGCGCCGGGCTGACCGACAAACAGCGGCAACAGGCCAAAAAGGTTTCTCTGGATTTTGAAGCGCTGCTAACCGGCATGATGATGAAATCGATGCGGGCAACAGTTGGAAAAGATAAGTTGACCGGAGGCGGTCACGGTGAAGAGATCTTTCGTTCGATGCTGGATCAGGAATACGCAAATGCTTCGGTTAAACGTGGTGGCGGACTGGGTATCGCCAAGATAATTGAAAAAGACATCATCCGTCAGGAAAGCCGGAAAATCGCCCCGAAGATTGATCATCAGGAGTAGCTGGATACTGCAGGTGGAGCCGGATATCATGGAACTTAAAAAATTAATTGAAATTGTTACGGTCCTAGGCGTCTTGCTGGATGATCTTCTCGCGGTTCTTGAACGGGAAACCGCTGAGATGGGCGTTATCAATGTCGCCGCGATGGCGGATTCCAATCGTGACAAGGAAGAGCTGGTCAAGAAAATTTCCGATCAGGACTCGGTACTGAAACATGCCGTTTCAGTACTCGCTGCTCGCGAAGGACTTGCTCCGGATGCCCCACTCGGTGCGTTGGCCGAACTGCTGGAAAAGAAAGGGAGCGTGGAATTACACGCAAAGCAGCAACTGATGAAAATAACCGCCGATAAAATTCAGCGGACAGCGGCATTGAACCGTGAGATTGCCGAGAAATTTGCTTCCACGGTTTCAACAACGCTTACACTCATCGCCCGTTTGACCAACCAATCTAATGTGTATGGCTCTTCAGGCGGTTACCAGCAAATCCGGACCGGCGCGGTCATAATCAATACGGAGGCTTGAAATGGGACTTTCCGCTCTGATAAATACCGCAAGCAGCGGCCTCAATGCATATCAGGTCGCATCCAACGTAACAGCGGAAAATATTGCCAACGTGAATACTCCCGGTTACTCCCGCCAGACCGCCGTTCTTGAAAACGCCACTCCTGTTATGCAAAACGGCTTCTCGCTCGGCACCGGCGTCAACGTCGTTGCCGTGTCCCGTTTCTATGACGGCCTGATGCAGCAACAGTTGGTGAACGCCGGTACGACCCAGAGCTATGATACTCAAAAATCGACGGTACTCCAGCAGATCGAGCCAACGTTCAACGAAGTTGCGAATGATGGCCTGGGAGCCGCAATTACAAACTTTATCGGCTCATGGCAGGATCTCACTGTTAACCCAGGGGGTATTTCCGAGCGGCAGGTCATCGTAACAAATGCCCAGATACTGGCGGACAACTTTCATATGGTCAGCAAAAGTCTAAACGACGCCACTACCTCCCAGAACGATTCGCTTGTTCCGCTGACCGACAGTATCAACAATACCCTTACAAATATTTCCCAGCTCAACCAGCAGATCTTTAATATCAACTCTGTGGGAGCCAATGCCAATGAGATTAAGGACCAACGTGACAAGTTGGTTACCGATCTGTCTCAGAAAATGGGGATCAAGTTTACCGATAACGCCGACGGCACAACAGATGTCTATATTTCGCACGGGGTTACAAATACTTATCTGGTCAAAGGCTCACGTGCCGGTTCTCTTACCGTTGCCGCGGATCCAACCTCCGGCAACTATGCGGTGACGGCGCATGATGTCACAACAGGCGCAACCACGGCAATCGACAACAACGTATATACAGCGCAGGACGGTGGCCAGCTCTGGGCTACCCTCCAACTGCGTGATACGGTCATCCCGGGATATATGAGTCAGGTTGATGTGTTGGCAAAGTCGGTAATAGACGCCGTAAATGCCCAGCAATCAGCCGGATACAGCCCTACCGGCGGGACTCTCCAGAATTTCTTCACCCCTACCGCAAACGTTTCCGGCTCCGCAGCCGGTTTTTCAATTGCTGCCGGATTGACGACCGATACCATCGCGGCGTCTGGTAATGCCGCGCTACCAGGCGACAGTAGCAACGCGCTTAAAATGGTACAGCTGGCAAGTGCGCATACGGTGCCATCAGGCGCGCCGACCGCGACTTTCAACAGTTATTTCGGCAGTCTAGTGTCCAAGATCGGCCTGGATGTCCAATCCAGCACCACGGTTGTGACGCAGGACGCAGCCTTTACCAAACAGTTGACTACACTCCGGGACTCCAATTCCGGTGTGTCGCTGGACGAAGAACTGACCAATCTGATGATGTACCAGCGGTCCTATCAAGCTTCCTCCAAAGTGTTGACAACTGCGACCGATATGATGGATATGGTTCTTGGATTGATTAAATAGAGGAGAATCTCATGCGTGTTACCCAGAATACTACTGCCAATAATACGATATACAATCTTCAGCAGGCAGCTGCCAAAATTAACCAGTTGACTGATTTGACCGCGTCCGGGCAGAATATCAATAAGCCGAGCGATGATCCGATCGCTTCCAAGCTTCTTGTCGATGTCGGCGACAAGCTGAAATTAGCCGATCAGTATGACAGCAATATGAGCAAAGCGACAACTTGGCTGAATTATACCAGCACGGTCTTAACGGGAATGTCCGACATCATCAACCAGGTCAGTAAAGTTGCCGGAACCGTTAACTCTGGTAGTACCGATCCAACCTTACGGCAGAGCGTTCATGACCAGCTTGTCGACCTGAAATCACAGCTTGTCGATATGGCAAATACACAGTATGGCGATCAGTACATCTTTGGCGGAGCCAAAAATACCACTCCACCGTTCGATATTACCAGCCCTACCAACGCCTATAGTGGCGACAGTACCCAGATAGGGATTGAAATCAACCAGAATTCCACCATCTCTCTTAACATCACCGGCGACCGGCTTCTCAAAGGGACCGGCAGCAGTCCGAGCTACGGTTCCACTGATATCCTGGCTACGCTCGACTCTCTCATCAAAGCGGTGGGAGACAGCTCGACTGCGAGCGATGTAGGGGGGATTTCAACAAGCATAATTGGCCTTCAGGACGGTACCAAGCAGCTGAATAATGCGACCAGCGATATATTGTCCCGAACGACCCGGCTTTCCAATATGACGACGCTTAATGCTAATATCAAGAATATGTTCTCTTCAATAGTCAGTAATGTGCAGACCGTCGATTATAACAAGCTGGGCATTGAATTAAGCCAGCAGCAGACCGCCTATAGTGCCGCACTCGCTTCAACTGCCAAGGTGCAGGGACTGTCGTTGCTCAACTACTTGCCTATCGGATAATCGTTATTAATATGGCGGAGAAGCGGTTTATCCTCTGCTCACTTACTTCTCCGGAATGGTTATGCAGAGACATTCCCCTTCCGCATAAACAGTATCTCCCCGGCAGATCCTGCCATGCACCATCACTTTGCGACCTTCGGCGGAAACGATCCTGCTCTCAACCGTTACAACCTGTTGGAGCGGCAGCAGGTTGCGAAAACTGATATTGAGGTTGCCGACCACGATCGGATATCCCGACGCCCAGGCGGCAAGCCCCAGTACCTCGTCAAGAACCGCGGCCATTGAACCGCCGTGGGCATGACCCGGAGGGCCTTCGGTCTCGGGGCCGAACCAGATCCGCGCATGCAACTGCTGCTCGTTGTCACGGTAATAGTTGACCCTGAAGCGATTGCCGTCCGGTTCGCCGGAAACAAATCGAAGCGATTCCCCCACCAGTGATGGCGCATCGAAAGGGACCCAACCGGCTTCGCCGCCAAGATCGACCGGTGGACAGAGTTTGATAACTACTTTACCTGCTGCTGATTTGGACACTATGCTCTCCTTCGTTATTGTAATAATATTCGGGACTATGCCCGCTCCAGCCCCGCAAACCGCAACATAAGTTTCTTTGGCCCCACCGAGTTGAACCAGACTACAACCTTCTGACCGTCATCTTCCCCCTCAATTTTCCTGACGGTGCCGACTCCGAACTTACCGTGCCGTACCCGCATGCCGATGAATACTCCGGCCTGCTCGTCAGGCGGCTCCGGGACTATTTCGATGTCGTCGGAATAGGTGGCTGCTGCAGCCAGATTGTGGGGAGACAGGGTCAAGGGGCCAGGGTCAAGGGGCAAGTTAGTGGCAGGATTCATGAAGCCTTGACCCTTGACCCATGATCCTTGACCCTGAATTTCATGACCCTCATCCAACAATTCTCCCGGAATATCCTTCAGAAAACGGGATGGCGGGTTGCACTGCTCCTGGCCGAACAGGTACCTTCGACGGGCGTTCAGCAGGTAGAGCCGCTCGCGGGCGCGGGTCATGCCGACGTAGCAGAGGCGTCGTTCTTCCTCCATGCCGTCCAGATCGTCCAACGAACGCAGATGAGGAAAGAGGCGCTCTTCCATGCCGATCATGAATACCGCATTGAATTCCAATCCCTTTGCGGCGTGCAGAGTCATAAGCGTGACCGATGGCTGTCCGCTCTCCCCCTGTTCAAGGTCGGAAACCAGAGACACCTGCTCCAGAAACTCGGACAGCTCCGCTTCGGGGTTCTTTTCGCTGAATTCCTCGATCGCTGCAAGAAGCTGCTCCAGATTCTCCAACCGCTCGGCATCGTCCTCGTCGCGACTGCTCTTCAGACGGTCAAGATAGCCGCTCTCCTGCATGATCGTACGGGCCAATTCCGCGAGACTACCGGCGGAGGCTGTTTTCCGAAACCGCCCCAGCAGCCCGGTAAAAGCTGCCACCTTGCCGCGCGCGCCGGCTGCCAGCAGGCCATCCTGGGCAGCGTCCTGCATGGCATCGAAAAAACTCCCTCCTTGACGTGAAGCCTGGAGCGAAATTTTGTCCACGGTCGTATTGCCGATGCCACGTGCCGGGACATTGATGATCCGTTTCAATGAAACCTCGTCGGCCGGGTTATCCAGCACCCGCAGGTAGGCGAGGATATCCTTGACCTCCATGCGGGAGTAGAAACGGACGCCGCCGACGATGTGGTACGGGAGCGCGCTGCCGACCAGTGCTTCCTCGATCAGGCGCGACTGGGCGTTGGTGCGGTAGAAGACAGCCATCTCCTCAAGCGGGACGCCGCTGTTCCTCAAACGGCCAATTTCCCGGCTGACAAAGCGCGCTTCTTCACGGTCCGATTCAACTCGTTCGTAACGAATCGGTTCGCCTTTGGGGTTTTCGGTCCAGAGCGTCTTCCCCTTCCGCCCGAAGTTCTGCTTGACCACCTCGCTGGCCGCAGTCAAAATCGTGGCGGTAGAGCGGTAGTTCTGCTCCAGCCGGATGATCCTGACACCGGGAAAATCCTTCTCGAATTCCAGGATATTGCGAATGTCGGCTCCGCGCCAGGAGTAGATCGACTGATCGTCATCTCCTACCACGCAGAGATTCTTACGCTCCCCGGCCAAAAGCCGGATCAGCTGGTACTGCACCGGGTTGGTGTCCTGATATTCGTCCACCAGCAGCCACTGGAACTTGTCCCGATAAAAATTGCAGACTTCAGGGAATCGGTCGAGAAGACGCACGGTCTGGATCATCATGTCGCCGAAGTCGAGGGCGTTGCATTTTTTGAGGCGCTCTTGATAGGCAGCGTAAATCTCTACGACTTTCCGGTTGTAAACATCGCCGGGGGGAATGGAGCCGATATCCTCCGGAAAGAGGCCGCGATTCTTGAAATCGTCGATTCGCCCGGAAACCGCTTTAACGGCAAAGCGCTTTTCATCGAGATCCATCTCGGCAATGACGTCTTTCAAGAGTCGCTCGCTGTCACGGTCGTCATATATTGCAAACGAAGATTGGAAACCGAGATGGTGAATGTCGCGGCGCAGGATGCGCCCGCAGGCGGCGTGGAAGGTAGCAATCAGCGGCAGATCCCCCCCGCCAAGCAGCTTGGCTACCCGTTCGGCCATCTCTTTGGCAGCCTTGTTGGTGAAGGTCACCGCCATGATGTTCCAGGGGCGAACCCCCCGCTCACGAATCAGGTAGGCGATTCTGTTGGTAATGACGCGGGTCTTGCCCGAACCGGCGCCGGCCAGAATCAGCATCGGCCCTTCGCCGTGTAGCACGGCTTCTTTCTGTGGAGGGTTGAGATTGGATAGAAGATTCATGGCAATGTCAATAACCGTTCACTCCGCCATACCCTGACGATCCAGATCTTGGAGGAATCCACTCGGTAGACCAGTCGAAACGGGGGGTGTATCAGTTCGCGGATTGTTTTTACGTCAAATTCAGGAACAATACGACCGCTTTCAGGGTGCTCTGTCAGTTGTTCAGTTCGGGCAAACAGTTCTCGAACCAGCCGCTCTCCGACTTCAGGTACCTGCAGTTCGGCATACCAGGCAAGAATATCTTCAAGATCGCACAGTGCTGATTCGGCAAATTCAATCGGTTTTACAGTCATATCAGTCCGAGTCGTTTTTTTGCATCGGCAAAGTTTACGGTTCGACCTTCATCAATGTCGGCAAAGCCTTGCAACACCGCCTTCATAAACGCCCGCTCTTCTGTCTCCGCTTCGTAATCTTTCAGCGACTGCAACACGGCGACACCGCGCCCCCTGTTTGTCAGTAGAACCGGGCGATGGGTTGTGTCAACCTGGTTCACAATGCGTCCAGGATTTATTTTCATGTCACCTAACGGGACAATGTCTTCGGAAAACTTTATTGCTGTCGGCATGTAGACCTCCCTGAATCAATAACTGTCCA
The DNA here is from genome assembly GCA_903925005.1 of uncultured Geobacteraceae bacterium. Taxonomy (GTDB): domain Bacteria; phylum Desulfobacterota; class Desulfuromonadia; order Geobacterales; family Pseudopelobacteraceae; genus JACRCG01. The sequence continues at coordinate 31,372 of CAIYDX010000376.1, read as the reverse complement.
GATAATAGCACCTGTTAAAAGGCCATAAAAGAAAAATCTCTTTGCATGTCCTGTTTGAGAAATCAAACTGTTGATATCCTGAGAATCAATACCTGAAGCGTCTTGAGAATAGTTGCATTCGAAGCGGTGAGGTTGTACATAAGTGAGAGTCATGGCACAATCTATATTCGCATTTATCCGGAGGGGCCGATGATCATACACAAAAGCGGCTGGGTTCATACTCTACTGCATTCGTTGTCAAAAAGAGCCGAGCGGGCGGAAAAAGATTGTCTCATGCTGGAAGATGCGCTGGGTCACGCGTACGAGGGACTTCTGATTACCGATGCGCGTGGCATTATTCTCAAGGTGAATGAGGCTTATGCGCGCTTTCTTGAGACGACTATCGACAAGCTGGTTGGACGACACGTTACCGACGTAATCGAGAATACCCGCATGCATCTGGTGGCTAAAAGCGGCGTTGCCGAGATAGCCCAGCTTCAGAAGATCAAGGGGCATGAGATGATCTGCAGCCGGATTCCGATCATTGAAGAGGGGAAGGTTGTCGCTGTCGTCGGCAAGATAATGTTTCAAAACATCGAAGACCTCTTCACCTTTACCGAAAACTTCAAGAAACTCAAGACCGAACTGGAGTTTTACAAAAGCGAGCTCAGCAAGCATTTGAGCGCCAAATACTCATTCAACCACATTGTCGGCATCAGCAAGGAGCTTGAGTGGGTCAAGGATCTCGGCAGGAAGGTGGCCATGAGTACCACCACGGTATTGCTGAAGGGGGAGAGCGGCACCGGCAAGGAGCTGTTTGCTCATGCCATTCATAACGAGAGTAACCGGAGGCTTGGGCCGTTTATCAAGGTCAATTGCGCCGCTATCCCCGAGACGCTCTTTGAATCCGAGCTGTTCGGCTACCGGGAAGGGGCTTTTACCGGGGCGCAGAAAAAAGGGAAAAAGGGGAAATTCGCTCTTGCCGACAAGGGGACGATCTTTCTGGACGAGATCAGCGAACTGCCGCTGACGATGCAGGTCAAACTGCTCCGGGTACTTCAGGAAAAGGAGATCGAACCGGTCGGCGCCGAGGCGTCGGAAGCGGTGGATGTGCGCATTATAGCCGCCTCCAACCGTGATCTGGAAACTCTGGTCAAGAACGGCATGTTCCGCCACGATCTGTATTATCGGCTCAATGTGGTTATGCTGGAGATCCCGCCGCTGCGCAGCCGCCGTGATGATATCCCGCTGCTGATACAATTTCATCTCCGCCAGCTGGAACGGGAAACCGGAATTCCGGTAGAAGGTGTCGATCCGGATGTTGCCGGGATTCTCAAGCAGCATGACTGGCCGGGCAATGTGCGGGAGCTGCGCAATGTTCTTGAACAGGCGCTCTATGTAAAAGTCGGTCCCACGATATCCCGGAATGACATTCCCGGCGCTCTTGTTAAATGTGGTGGCGGTGGCATTATGTCAGCGCCGGAAGCCTGCCGCAGTCTCAAATTTATTACCAGGATGGCGGAGGAGGAAGCGATCCGCACCGCAATCCGTGAGGAAAAGGGGGATAAGCAGGCTGCGGCCGTGCGTCTCGGTATCAGCAAATCATCGCTGTACGCCAAGGTCGGTCAGTACGACTTGAAATGATGATAAACGTTGGTATCTCTTAAATCTGCCAATTATCTCCAGCTGTCCGTTCCGTAGGGCAGTGGATTGCTATGGTCGTCAATCCAGGCGACAATATCGGCCAAGGGCTTTTCCCCCTGCAGATCTCTTAGCAGCATATGATATCCGTGGTCATAGAAAGCCTTTCTGGTCGTCTTGGGCATCTTTTCGAGCATAAGGAACAACGGCTCCTTGGGAATAACCTGGTCATGCTCGCCGTACTGTACCAAGGTGGGCAGTTGCAGTCTCTCTGCCTGTGACAACGCCTCGTCCATCAGATTGGAGAGCCCGTACATGGCGTCGATGCGGGTTCCCTTGATGACTAGAGGATCGCGCCCAAGAGCCCGCAGCATCTCGATGTTGTCTGATGGGGAGATATGCAGACTTTTCCCTGTCAACTCCATCCAGGGGACAGTGTGCGAGGTGACGGCGAGCAGCCATCTTTGATACCAGGGCATAGTTTGCCTCCCCCATACAGCCGGAGCAACCAGGATGACGCCGTCGATATTCGGCGGGTTGCTCCCGGTCGTTGCGACGATGGTCACGGCGCCCCCCATGCTTTCTCCCAATACATAGAGCGGAACACGAGGGTGACGTTTGCGAATCTCCTTCACAAAACTGGTAAGATCGTTCGCGTATGCATCGTCACCCGACCAAAGCCCGCGATCCGGCGTTTTGCCGAATCCGCGCTGGTCGTAAGCGTAACAGGCGATGCCGTGGCTACTCAGATAGCTTCCTGGGGAGGAGAAGGAGTTGCTGTAATCGTTGAAGCCATGCAGGGCAACGATGGCGGCTTTTGCCGGGGAATCCTTCGGCAACCAGCTGCGCAGCGGTAATTGTGAGCCGTCTATGGTGACAAAAAATTCTTTTTCAATTCTCGGCTCAGCAATCTGTTTACCGGGGAGATTTACCAGTGGTGAACATGCATGCAAGACGAGCAGCGCAACTGTTATCGCGCAGTATATCGACAATCTTCTGATTCGAGACATGTGATGGTCCGATTATGAAAAAAAATGAGAACTTGGATTAAGGCTCTGCAGAGAGAGATTCATTTGACTGGCAATCATACTACCCTTTGTATGCAATCGTCAAAATGTTTCGCTTTTTTCCATCTGTTAGCTTTGCAGATTAGCCGCTGCTTTGCTTGACAATTATCTCGGATAAACACTGTAATTGCCGGGGTATTCCAAAAAACAGGAAGTTATTCCATTATATTGGAATAATTGGATGCAAGTATTATTAGTCCACTATATCAGTATGTTGAGCTGGCACCGTCTTCTGATTATCGTAATAAAACTGATAGAACCTTGTCATTGTATTCCATATTTATGGAATTGCAGTGTCTTCCTTGTCTGTTAATTACGCTGTTTTGACTCAATCTATATGCATATAATCAACAATAATAGAATGTTACAGTTAAATACTCGTGCATGGTTACGCGTGGCATGGCAATTGCTAGGTTTTGTATAAATTCGTTTTATTTGGAGTAGCTATGAGTATCAAAGATATCCTCCTCTGTCTTGACGATTCTCCTACCTGTGAACGGAGGATCGATGCCGCCTTGAGTTTGGCGCAGCTACTGGGCGCCAAGATTACCGGACTTTCCATTGTGACTCATGGCTATTACCAGCCGCACTACCTGCAAACCGAAGAAAAGAATGCGGCGGTTGGATCGCTGCTGATGACAAAAGCGCAGGTTGCCGGAGTCGAGGCTCACAGCCGCAGCATCGAATCGCGCGTCGTAGGTGTGGGGATGCGTGAGCTGTTGATCCGGGCTTCACATTGCAGTGATTTGATAGTTGTTGGTCAGGAATCGCGTCGGGCGGCGCGTGCAGAGGCGGTAATCGAGCATCTGGTGACGGGTGGCGGGCGGCCGGTGTTGATCATTCCAGCGGCAGGTGCATTTACTGCCGTCGGCAGACGCGTTCTGGTCGCCTGGAAAAACGGCCGGGAGGCCGCTCGTACACTGCATGACGCGCTGCCGATCCTGCAGATGGCGGAGCAGGTGACGCTATTGACGGTCGCTTCCGGGGAAGAGTCGCGGCAGGATCAGTGGGAAGGGATTCAGGAACATCTCCGGAGTCATGGCATCACGACCGATGCAGAGGTGCTGCCGGTTACTTCGGCACCCCTTGCGGATAACCTGTTGAACCGCGCCTGTGAGGGCGGCTACGATCTGTTGGTGATGGGCGCCTATAGTCCAGGTTCCCGTGGCGGTTCGCAACTTGGAAAGGTGGCAGGCCAGATTCTTCGGGAGATGACCATTCCCGTTTTTATGTCTCATTAGTCAGGGGTAAAGCAGATGACGGACTACATTCTTGTCACCAAAAACCTGTCCAAGGATTTTAAGGGTTTCACAGCCGTATCAGCCGTGAACCTGAAGATTCAACGTGGCCATATCCATGCTTTGATCGGCCCGAACGGGGCCGGAAAAACCACTTTTTTCAATCTCCTCACCAAGTTTCTTATTCCAACCTCCGGCAGCATTCATTTCAACGGAACAGATATCACCAGCGAAAAGCCGGCCGACATCGCGCTGCGCGGGATCGTGCGCTCCTTTCAGATATCGGCGGTCTTTCCGAATCTGACACCTCTTGAAAATGTGCGTCTGGCACTGCAGCGCAAGCTTGGAGTTTCCTATCATTTCTGGAAATCTGATTCAATCCTGAATCAGTTGGATGATCGGGCCATGGAGCTGCTTGACGCCGTCGGCCTGACTGAATTTGCCGGTGAGATAACAGGCGAATTGGCATATGGCCGTAAGCGGGCCCTCGAAATAGCCACTACGCTGGCACTGGACCCCGAGTTGATGCTGCTTGATGAACCAACCCAGGGGATGGGTGTCGAGGATGTGGATAAAATAACCGACCTGGTGAAGAAGGTTTCCGCAAGCCGCACTATTCTTATGGTTGAGCATAATCTCAAGGTCGTGGCTACCCTGGCGGACAAGATAACGGTTCTGCAAAGAGGATCAATCCTCGCGGAGGGGGCATATGCGGAGGTTTCGCAAGATCCGCAGGTGCTGGAAGCGTATATGGGGAGTGCTCATGACTGAATCCGGACACAAAGAGATGCTGCGGATTAAGGATCTGCAGGCTTTTTATGGTGAATCACACATCCTCCACGGCATCGATCTGCTGGTCGGCGAGGGGGAAGTAGTCACCCTATTGGGGCGCAACGGTGCCGGCCGGACTACGATCCTGAAATCGATTATCGGCCTGGTCGGGCGACGGAGCGGTTCCATCACTATTAATGGCGTTGAAACCATCAGGATGCCGACACACAAAATCGCCCACCTTGGTCTTGGCTACTGCCCGGAGGAACGGGGAATTTTTTCCAGTCTGACCGTTGAAGAAAACCTGCTGCTTCCTCCGGTGGTAATGGCGGGGGGGATGACGCTGCCAGAAATCTACGGGATGTTCCCTAACCTGCTGGAGAGGCGGAGCAGCATGGGAACACGTCTCTCTGGAGGAGAACAGCAGATGCTGGCCATGGCGCGGATTCTGCGCACCGGTGCGAAACTGCTGCTGCTGGATGAAATCACCGAGGGGTTGGCACCGGTAATCGTTCAGACCTTGGGGCGGCTTATCGGTCAGCTGAAAGAAAAAGGTTTCACCATCATTCTGGTTGAACAGAACTTCCATTTTGCCGCTGATCTGGCCGATCGCCATTACGTCATCGATCATGGTGCCATAGCTGAGATGATAACAAGAGACGAGCTTGGTTCAAGCATGGAGAAACTTAACCGATACCTGGGCGTGTAGCCAGGTATACAAACTGAGGGGGTATCCGTATGAAAAACATGTTTTCAAAAGCAGCACTGTCCGTTGCCGTGCTGGCAATGTCGATTGGAATTGCTGGGGCGGCAAACAAGGGGATTTCGGACGGTGTGGTCAAAATCGGGGTGCTGACCGACATGTCGGGGGTCTACTCCACGCTTGGGGGAAAGGGGACTCAGGTTGCGGTAGAAATGGCGGTCAAGGATTTCGGCGGCAAGGTTCTCGGCAAGCCGATTCAGGTCATCGGCGCCGATCATCAGAACAAGGCCGACATCGCCTCGGCAAAGGCCCGCGAGTGGTTTGACAATGAAAAAGTGGGCATGATAACCGGCCTGTTGAACTCCGGCTGCGCACTGGCGGTGCAGAAACTCGGTGGAGAGAAGAAACGGATCACGATGAACACCGGAGCGGCAAGCACGGAGCTTACCAACAAGGCCTGTACGCCATACAGCATCCACTACGTCTATGACACCTACGCTCTGGGTAAGGTTACTGGGCAGGCTGTAGTTCAGCACGGGGGCAAGAGCTGGTTTTTCTTAACCGCCGATTACGCCTTTGGCCAATCTCTGGAAGAGAACACCAGCAAATTTGTAAAGAAAATGGGTGGCAAGGTGCTTGGTTCGGTGCGTCACCCACTTTCCACAGCCGATTTTTCATCATATCTGCTTCAGGCTCAGTCATCCGGAGCCCAGATAATAGGCCTGGCCAATGCGGGTGGCGATACCACCAACGCGATAAAACAGGCGCGGGAGTTCGGGATCGACAAGAAAGGGCAAACGCTGGTCGGGCTGCTGATATTTGACACCGACATCAAGAGTCTTGGTCTGAAAGTGGCGCAGGGAATGCAGTTCACTTCCGGCTTCTATTGGGACAGGGATAATGAAACGCGGGCCTTTGCAAAACGTTTCTATGCGATTCACAAGGCTATGCCGACCATGGATCAGGCCGGAGCCTATTCAGCCACGATGAATTACCTTAAAGCCGTCAAAGCGGCCGGTACCGATGATCCTGATGCGGTCATGGCAAAGCTGAAATCCATGGATATCAGCGATTTCTTCGCCGTACACGGCAAGATCAGGGCTGACGGGCGCATGGTGCATGACATGTATCTGATGGAAGTGAAGAAACCTTCCGAGTCCAAGGGGGAATGGGATCTACTCAAGATAGTCAAGACCGTTCCCGCTGCCGAGGCATTCATGCCGCTCTCCGAGAGCGCATGCGGATTGGTGAAGAAATAACGTCTAAACCCAACCACCCCCAACCCCTCCTTTGTAAGGAGGGGAGCTTAAAGTCCCCCTCCTATTTCGCTTAGGAGCGCCTACTTTTGGTAGGCGGGGCTAGGGGTGGTAAGGTTTTAAAAGAGGGAGTTGGTCATGGAAATTTCATTTCAGACGGTCATGTCGCAGGTGATGCTGGGGCTCAACAACGGTGTTTTCTACGCCATTCTGAGCCTCGGCCTGGCGGTGATTTTCGGTCTCCTGAATATAGTCAATTTTGCCCACGGGGCGCTCTATATGCTGGGTGCTTATGTGGCGCTCCTCGGCTTTACGTCGCTTGGGCCGCTGATTGGAATGCCTGACTTTCACCTTAATTACTGGGCGGCGCTGATCGTAGCGCCGCTTGTGGTAGGCGCACTCGGTATCGTGATTGAAAAAACCATGCTGCGCAGGCTGTACAAGTTTGACCATTTGTACGGCCTGCTGCTCACCTTCGGGCTGGCTCTCATTATTCAAGGGGTCTTTACCAACTTTTTTAATGTATCCGGCGACCCGTACGAGGCAAAGCCGGAGTTTTTGAATGGCGCGGTTAATCTTGGTTTCATGATGTTCCCGAAATACCGTCTCTGGGTGATTGTCATCTCATTGCTGGTCTGCTTCGGTACCTGGTATGTTATTGAACGGACAAAGCTCGGCTCCTATCTTCGCGCCGGTACGGAAAACCCTGAGTTGGTGAAGGCTTTCGGCGTCAATGTTCCGCTCATGATAACGCTGACCTACGGCTACGGCGTAGCTTTGGCCGCTTTTGCCGGAGTGCTTGCCGCACCGATTTATTCGGTCAGTCCGGTCATGGGATCGGAGATGATTATTACCGTGTTTGCCGTGGTAGTCATTGGCGGCATGGGTTCAATCATGGGTTCCATCGTTACCGGTCTTCTGCTCGGCATGGTGGAGGGGTTCACCAAGGTTGTGTATGCCCCGGCCTCCAGCACCGTTATTTTCCTGATCATGGTAATTGTTTTGCTGGTCAAACCTGCCGGCCTGTTCGGGAAGGAGTCGTAAATGCATAAATCGGCAATGAACAGGTTCGTCTGGATCGCCCTCATAATCCTTGGCCTGCTGGCACCGTTTGTCGTCTATCCGGTGTTCATGATGAAGCTGCTATGCTTTGCGCTCTTTGCTTCCGCCTTCAATCTGCTGCTCGGCTACACCGGACTTCTTTCTTTCGGGCATGCCGCATTTTTCGGCGGCGCATCCTACATTACGGGACAACTGGTCAAAAACAACGGCCTGACGCCGGAATTAGGGGTTCTGGGCGGAACGATCTTCGCGGCTCTGCTCGGATATATTGTCGGCAGTCTGGCGATCCGGAGACAGGGGATCTACTTTGCCATGGTCACCCTGGCGCTGGCTCAGATAGTCTATTTCGTCGCGCTCAAAGCCCCGTTCACCGGTGGTGAGGATGGCCTGCAAGGCATTCCTCGCGGCGATCTTTTCGGATTGATCGATCTGAATCGTGTCTATACGGTCGGCGGCGACCCCCTCGGCCTCAACCTCTATTATTTCGTATTCGCCATGTTCTGTCTTGGTTTCTGGATTATCTACCGAACTATTAATTCACCATTCGGCCAGGTGCTGAAAGCGATCAGGGAGAATGAGCCGCGCGCTGTTTCACTCGGGTACAAGGTGGAGAAATTCAAGTTGATCGCATTCGTGATCTCAGCGGCCCTGACCGGGATGGCCGGTGCTCTGAAGTCGCTGGTATTTCAGCTCGCTTCGCTGACCGATGTCAGCTGGCACACTTCCGGTGAGGTGGTTCTGATGACTCTTCTGGGAGGGGTTGGTACGGTGCTCGGCCCGCTGGCCGGAGCATTCACCGTGGTGACGCTCCAGTCGGAATTGAGTTCGGTCGGATCATGGATTACGGTAATTATCGGGAGTATTTTTGTGATCTGTGTGCTGGTCTTTCGTCGCGGGTTTATCGGCGAGCTGGGGAGGCTGCTGAAACGGCCGCTTTGATTAAGGAAAAAATCAGTTCAGGTTTAATAAAACAGGAGGTAAGAGTATGTCAGTAGTTTGTACAACTATTCAGGAAGCGCTGGAAGGGATTCAGGATGGCGCCAGCGTCATGGCAGGTGGGTTCGGGTTGGTCGGCATACCGGAAAAGCTGATCCAGGGGCTGCGCGAGTCGGGAGTACGTGACCTGACGGTCATTTCCAACAATTGCGGCGTGGATGAATGGGGGCTTGGCATCCTGCTGCAGAACAAGCAGATCAGGAAAATGGTCTCCTCCTATGTCGGAGAGAACAAGGAGTTCGAACGCCAGTATCTGGCGGGTGAACTGGAGGTGGAACTGGTGCCGCAGGGGACGCTGGCGGAACGGATTCGGGCGGGGGGAGCTGGCATTCCGGCCTTTTATACGCCGGCCGGAGTCGGCACTCCGATTGCCGAGGGGCGCGAAACCAGGATCTTCGGTGCCAAGGAGTACCTGCTGGAAAGCGGTCTCACCGCGGATTTTTCTATTATCAAGGCATGGAAGGGGGACCGTTTCGGCAATCTGGTCTATCGCAAAACCGCCCGCAATTTCAATCCGATGATGGCGGCGGCCGGCCGGATTACCATTGCGGAAGTTGAAGAGCTGGTTGAAACGGGTGAACTCGATCCTGACCAGATCCATACCCCCAGTGTTTATGTGCAGCGTATCATCGCCTGCAGTGGTCATGAAAAGCGGATTGAACGCCGCACGGTAAGAAAATAAGGAGGAGAGATCATGGCTTTAACACGCGAGGAGATGGCCCAACGGGCTGCTCAGGAGATAGAAGACGGCTATTATGTGAATCTGGGGATCGGGATGCCGACCCTGGTGGCTAATTATATTCCCCAGGGGAAAACGGTGGTGCTGCAGTCCGAGAACGGTCTGCTCGGCATCGGCCCCTATCCGACCGAAGAGGAAATCGATCCGGATCTGATCAATGCCGGCAAGGAGACTATTACGATGATTCCGGGCTCCAGCACCTTCAGCAGCGCCGAATCGTTCGCGATGATCCGTGGCGGGCATATCGACCTGGCCATTCTGGGGGGGATGGAGGCCTCAGCTTCCGGCGACCTGGCCAACTGGGTAATCCCCGGCAAAATGGTCAAAGGGATGGGGGGCGCGATGGATCTCGTGCATGGTGCCAAGCGGATCGTCGTGCTGATGGAACATTGCAACAAGCAGGGCGACTCGAAGATTCTCAACAGCTGCACCCTGCCGCTGACCGGCAAGGGCGTAATCAACCGGATCATCACCGACCGTGCCGTGCTGGACGTCACGCAGGAGGGGCTGCGTCTGGTCGAGACGGCACCGGGATATTCTGCGGCAGATATTCAGGCCTGTACAGAGCCCAAGCTGATTATTTAAAAGGAACTCATCTTATGCGCACCGTCGTCATAGCTTCTGCAGTCCGGACTCCGATCGGCTCCTTCGGCGGTTCGCTCTCGCGGTTATCCGCCTCCCAGCTTGGTCAGATCGCCATTCGCGAAGTAATTCGTCTCGCCGGCGTAAGTCCGGATAAGATTGACGAGGTCATCATAGGGCAGGTTCTGCAAGCGGGATGCGCCCCGAATCCGGCCCGGCAGGCGGCAATCGGCGCCGGTATCCCGGATCATGTTTCCTCCTATACTGTAAACAAGCTGTGCGGTTCCGGATTGAAGAGCGTGGCCCTCGGGGCCTTGGCGATTGCCGCCGGAGAGGCCGACATGATCGTTGCCGGAGGAATGGAGAGCATGAGCCGTGCGCCCTATCTCCTTGACAAGGCCCGCAGCGGCTATCGAATGGGGAACGGTATCCTGGAGGATTCGATTCTCAAGGATGGTCTGATCGATGCGTTTCACGGCATTCACATGGGGGTCACGGCGGAAAATATCGCCGATCAATATCGCATCTCTCGTGAGGAGGCTGACGCCTTTGCCTTGCAGTCGCAGCAGAAGGCCGCCAAAGCGTTGGGCGAAGGGCGCTTCATGAGGGAGATCGTTCCGGTGATGATTCCGGGCAAGAGTGGAGAAACCGTTTTGGTAACGGATGATGAATATCCACGCCGCGATACCACGATGGAGAGCCTGGCGAAGTTGCGGCCCGCTTTCAAGGATGGTGGTGTCGTCACCGCCGGAAATTCGTCAGGCATCAATGATGCGGCGGCGGCGTTGCTTCTGATGGAGGAGGGGGCGGCAAGAAAAGCGGGGATCCGGCCGCTGGCTCGGGTGCTGGGGTGGGGAACGTCCGGCGTCGATCCGAGAATCATGGGTATGGGGCCGGTCGAAGCTATCCGTAAAACACTCGCCAAGGCGGCGCTGACACTGGACGACATCGATCTTGTCGAGCTGAACGAGGCGTTTGCGGCGCAGTCACTCGCGGTGATTCGCGAGCTGCGCTTGGACAGCCGCATGGTCAATGTCAATGGCGGCGCCATTGCGCTGGGGCATCCGGTGGGAGCCAGCGGCGCCAGGGTCCTGGTGACGCTCCTGCACGAAATGGAACGGAGCGGCCTCAAGCGAGGTCTGGTCGCGCTCTGCATCGGCGGCGGGCAGGGGATTGCGATGATTGTGGAACGGGATATTTAAAAGGAGGAACGGGAAATGCTCAAAGGAAAACGCGCGTTAATAACCGGTTCGACCAGCGGCATCGGGCTTGGCATCGCCCGCGCTCTGGCGGGGCAGGGATGTAATATCATACTGAATGGCCTTGGTGATCCGGGAAAAATCGAAGCGACTCGTAGCGGCCTGGAGATGGAGTTCGGGATTGCCGCCCGTTTCCATGGCGCTGACATGACGCGGCCGGATGAAATTGCTGAACTGGTGATGGGCATGGTCACATCCTTTGGCGGTATCGACATTCTGGTGAATTGCGCCGGTATCCAGCATACCGCGCCGGTCGAAGAGTTTCCTCCCGATCGCTGGGCCGCCATCATCGCGATCAACCTCTCCTCCAGCTTTTATACGATCCACCATGCGGTCCCGCTTATGCGGCAGAGCGGCTGGGGAAGGATTATCAATATCGCTTCGGTGCACGGGTTGGTGGCATCGGCCAATAAAGCGGCCTACGTCGCTGCGAAGCATGGTCTGGTCGGCCTGACCAAGGTTGTGGCCTTGGAGACGGCCGGTTCCGGCATCACCAGCAATGCGATCTGTCCCGGCTGGACTAGGACCGAACTGATCGAGCCGCAGATCGTTGCGCGGGCGCAGTCCTTAGGGGTCGATATCGAAGAGGGGGGGCGCAGCATGTTGGCCGAGAAGCAACCGTCGCAGCAGTTTGTATCGATTGAACAGCTCGGGCAGCTGGCGCTCTTTCTCTGCTCGCCGAGTGCGGATCAGATTACCGGTACGGCCATTCCTATTGATGGAGGGTGGACGGCGCAATAAGAATAAGGTGTTTCTCTCATTGTTAGTTATAGTATGAAAATGGTATTATCCGGAGGTGGTGCAGTTTCTTGTAAAGGGGTAAATCCATATGGGAAGCCAGAGGCAATATATCAGGGTCAAGTGTGATTCAGAGTGTATCCTGATGGAAATTGACGGTAACACTTTTGAGGCATTACTGGAGGACATTTCTCTTGGCGGTGCTTTTATCAAGGTGAATGATGGTGTCCCGGAAAGCCTGCAAGTCGGCGACGTATGCAGCTTGACGTTATGTTATAATTCGGATTCATGTCCCGCCAAACACTCCTGCAGAGTGGTCAGGCATGATTCTGTCAGCATAGGGGTCAGATTTCTCACCAATAGATTCCAATAGCCGGCGAAGCTTGCCAGGGAGGGCTTGAGTATGAAAAGAGTCAGGGGATATTTTGTTTTACTCATAATGGTGTTATGTGCCAACACAGTTGTTTTTACGGTTTCCGGTGGTGCCGCATCCGCTGATGAGATAGTCAAGATCGGCCTGAACTACCCGGAAACTGGCCCGTATGCCAAGGAAGGGCTGAATCAGCGGAGATCGGCGGATCTTGCTGCGGAGGAGATCAACGCCGCTGGGGGGATACTCGGCAAAAAGGTGCAGCTGGTCTACAGGGACACAAAATCAAACGCAAAAATCGCCAAGGAAAACGCCCTTGAACTCTATGACAAGGAGAATGTCCCTATGATATTCGGCGGCATATCCAGCGGCGTGGCCATTGCCGTAGGAAAAGTTGCCAAACAGAAAAACAGGATATTCCTGGGTACGGTTACCGCGTCAACCGAAGTTACCGTGGAGGAGGGGAACAGAAATATTTTCAGAGGGTTTTCCGACTCGTACATGTATGTCAAGACATTGTCGAGTTATCTGAACAGCAACTTTGCCGGCAAGAAAATGTTTTACATTACATCCGATTATTCATGGGGATGGACAACGGAAGAGGTGTTTCGGAGATTCACCAACACAACGGATAATACCGTGCATAAATCGTTGCTGACCAAACTGGGAGCTACCGATTTCAGCCAGGTACTGACCGTTGCCAAGGACAACCAGCCGGCGGTGCTGATATTGAGTCTGTTCGGTCGGGATCTGGAAACTGCCTTGAAGCAGGCGTACAGCATGGACTTGAAAAAAAATATGCAGATAATTGTCCCGCTCATCACTCTTGATGCCGCGATGGAGGTAGGCCCCGCAGTTATGGAAGGGATTGTAGGTACAACCTATTGGGATTGGAGTGTCCCGTACAAATACAATTATCCGAAAGGGAAGGCTTTTGTAGAGAGTTTTGAGAAGAAGTTCAATAGATATCCAACTACAACGGGTGCCCCTGCCTATGTGAATCTGTATCAATACAAGGAAGCGGTCGAAAGGGCGAAAAGCTTTGAAACCAATGCCGTCATAAAGGCGCTGGAGGGGCATAAATACATCGGTGTCAAGGATGAACAGTATTGGCGGGAGTGGGACCACCAGTCGATAGGAACCGTGTATGCGATCAAGGGCAAACCTGCTGCCGAAGTTAACAAAGACAAGTACAAACAGGATTATTTCGAAATCATCAGCACCATGAAAGGTGATGACGCTGCCATAGGCAAAGACGAATGGATCAAAAACAGAGCAAAAGTCGGCATGCCTGCCGTGCTGGAGTAACAAGGGGATTAAAAGCTCATAAGCGGAAGATTCAGTACAAACATAGAATGATAATCGCAAAAATAATCCGACTTCCAATCGGATTATTTTTATTTTGTGGCTTGCAGTAAATGTACTCATGAGTGTAGTATTATTACTCACGGTGGAATAGTGCAGTACTGTATGCGGGAGCGGTCTCCGGCAAAAAAACGTCATAACTAGTTAACATATATTGTTGAGAATAATAGTATATGCCGAATCTCCTGGTATGGCACACTCCCTGCTAGCAATATCAGCCCGCATCCGTTGCGAGCAACTCAGAAATAAATTCACAAAGGTAATTCCTATGAAAAACAACCGAGCACCAGTAAAGCAGGGCCTCTACGATCCTCAATTCGAGCACGACGCGTGCGGCGTCGGTTTTGTTGCCAATATGAAGGGTAAGAAGTCCCACGAGATCGTCAGTCAGGCGCTCGAAATACTTGTTAATCTCGATCATCGCGGTGCGTGCGGCTGCGAACCAAATACCGGAGACGGCGCCGGCATTCTGATGCAGATGCCGGACAGCTTCCTCCGTTCCGTCTGCGCTCCGCTCGGCATTGAACTCCCCGCACCGTTTCACTATGGCGTCGGCATGGTCTTTACCTCGCCGGAAGCGACCGAGCGCAACGCCGCCCGCCATATTCTGGAAAAAATCCTGGTCGAAGAAGGGGTGGAGCTTCTCGGATGGCGCAACGTGCCGACCGACAACTCCTCTCTGGGGGATACCGCCCAGGAAGGCGAACCGAGGGTGCGGCAGCTGTTCCTCAAGCGCCCCGCCTCATGCGCCGACGAGCAGGCCTTTAATCGCAAGCTCTATATCATCAACCAGCGGGCGATCAACGAGATCAGGCAATCCGAGGTTGACGATTATTGGTATGTCAGCAGTCTCTCCACCCGGACGATAATCTACAAGGGTATGCTGATGCCGGTGCAGGTTGACAAATACTATCCCGAGCTGCGCGACCCTGCAATGTCAAGCGCCATCGCTTTGGTGCACTCCCGCTTCTCTACCAATACCTTTCCAAGCTGGGACCGTGCCCATCCGTATCATCTCCTGGCCCATAACGGCGAGATCAATACCCTGCGCGGCAATGTCAACTGGATGAATGCGCGTCAGAGCCTCTTCGCCAGCAGCCTGTTCGGTGACGACATCAAGAAGGCGCTGCCGATCATCAATACCAACGGTTCCGATTCGGCCATGTTCGACAACTGTCTTGAGCTGCTCGTCATGGGCGGCCGTTCTCTGCCGCATGCGGTCATGATGATGGTGCCGGAGCCGTGGGAAAACCATGCCGACATGAGTGACGAAAAACGCGCGTTTTACGAATATCACTCCTGCCTGATGGAGCCGTGGGACGGCCCGGCGGCAATCGCCTTTACCGATGGCCGCTCTATCGGCGCCGTTCTTGACCGCAACGGACTTCGCCCGTCCCGTTACTATATCACCAACGACGATCTGGTGATCATGGCCTCCGAAGCCGGAGTTCTGCAGATTGAGCCGAGTCGTGTCCTGAGCAAGGGACGGCTTCAGCCGGGACAGATGTTTCTGGTAGATACCGAGCAGGGGCGCATTGTTCCGGACGAGGAGATCAAACGGGATCTGGCGGCTGCCAATCCGTACGGCCAGTGGCTGAAAGAAAACCATATCACCCTGGAGAATCTGCCGGACGTCACCGGAGCTCCCTTGCCGGATCATACAGCGTTAAGCCAGCGTCAGCAGGCTTTCGGCTATACCTTTGAGGATCAACGCGTGGTTCTGGGGCCTATGGCCCGCGACGGCATCCAGCCGCTCGGTTCCATGGGCACCGATACGCCGCTGGCGGTGCTTTCCAGCCAGTCTCAGCTGCTGTACAATTACTTCAAACAGCTGTTTGCCCAGGTCACCAATCCTCCGATAGATCCGATTCGCGAGGAGATCGTCACTTCCACGGTCACGCTGATCGGTTCTGAGGCCAACCTGCTTGAGCCGACCGCGGCAAGCGCCAGGATGATCAAACTGGAGCATCCGCTTCTCGGCAACGACGAACTCGAAAAACTGCGGCAGATCGACCGCGCCGGCTTCAAATCAACAACGCTGTCGCTGCTTTTTCCTGCGGCTCAAGGTGCCGGTGCGATGGAAAAGGTACTGGACGCGTTTTTCGCGGCAGCTGATGCCGCGGTCGAATCCGGCAGCAATATCCTGATCCTTTCCGACCGTGGCGTGGATAAAGACAACGCCGCTATTCCGGCGCTGCTGGCGACATCGGGGCTGCACCACCACCTGGTCGGCAGCGGCAGCCGTACGCGTGTGTCACTGATCCTGGAATCGGGAGAACCGCGCGAGGTTCATCACTTTGCCGTGCTGCTCGGTTATGGCGTTAATGCGATCAACCCTTATCTGGCCTTCGAATCTCTTGACGATATGATTCTGCAGGGGATGCTGCCGGACCTGGATCACAAGAAGGCGGTCAAGAATTTCATCAAGGCCTCCATCAAGGGGGTCGTCAAGACTATGGCCAAGATGGGGATCTCCACCGTGCAGAGCTATCGCGGCGCCCAGATCTTCGAAGCGGTCGGCCTGCATCAATCCGTAATCGACCGCTATTTCACCTGGACTCCGTCGCGTATCGCTGGAACCGATATCAACGGTATCGCTCGTGAACTGATGGAGCGTCACGCACGTGCTTATCCGGAACGTGTTGCCCCCGAAGTGATGCTTGCCCCGGGCGGTGTTTATCAGTGGCGCAAGGATGGCGAGGAACATCAATACAATCCGCTGACTATTACCTCGCTCCAGAAAGCTGCCCGCAACGGTGATTATCGCGAGTTCAAGGTGTTTTCCTCATTGATCGACGAACAGAGCACCCGTCACTATACTCTGCGCGGCCTGCTCGGATTCAAGGATAATATGCCGTCGGTATCGATCGATGAGGTTGAGCCGGTCGAATCGATCATGAAACGATTCAAAACCGGTGCGATGTCGTACGGCTCGATCAGCAAGGAGGCTCACGAAGCGCTGGCGATCGCGATGAACCGTATCGGCGGCAGATCCAACACCGGTGAAGGGGGCGAGGATCCTGAACGCTTTACCTGGACCAACGAGCAGGGGGATTCGAAGAACAGCGCCATCAAACAGGTTGCTTCGGGACGCTTCGGTGTCACCAGTGATTACCTGACCAATGCCGGTGAACTGCAGATCAAGATGGCTCAAGGGGCCAAACCGGGCGAGGGGGGGGAACTTCCGGGACACAAGGTATATCCCTGGATCGCCAAGACCCGTCATACCACGCCGGGCGTCGGCCTGGTGTCGCCGCCGCCGCATCACGATATCTACTCGATCGAGGATCTTGCCGAGCTGATCCACGATCTTAAAAATGCCAACCGCCGTGCCCGCATCAGCGTCAAGCTGGTTTCCGAGGTTGGTGTCGGCACAATCGCCGCCGGTGTGGCCAAGGCTCACGCCGATGTTGTGCTGATCAGCGGTTATGACGGCGGCACCGGCGCCTCGCCGATCTCCAGCATCAAGCATGCCGGACTCCCCTGGGAACTTGGTCTGGCCGAGACGCACCAGACCCTGCTGCTGAACAATCTGCGCAGCCGTATCGTCATAGAAGCCGACGGTCAGCTGAAGACCGGCCGTGACGTGGCCATCGCCGCCCTGCTGGGGGCCGAGGAGTTCGGCTTTGCCACCGCGCCGCTGGTGACTCTCGGCTGCGTGATGATGCGTGTCTGTCACAGCAACACCTGCCCGACCGGTGTGGCGACTCAGGATCCGGAGCTGCGCAAGAATTTCAACGGCAAGCCGGAGTATGTCATCAACTTCATGAGATTTGTCGCCGAGGAGCTGCGTGAAATCATGGCGCAGCTCGGTTTCCGCACGCTGAACGAAATGGTCGGCCGCTGCGATGTTCTGGAGGCGAACAAGGCTATCGAACACTGGAAAGCACAGGGGCTCGATCTTTCCAATATACTTCACCAGCCGAAAGTCGGGTTGAATGTCGGGCGTTACTGCACCGAAAAACAGGATCACGGCCTGGAGAAATCGATCGATATAAGCAAGCTGCTCGAAATCTGTCAGCCGGCAATAGAGTTGGGTGAAAAGGTCAGTGCCGAACTGCCGATTACCAATGTCGACCGTGTCGTCGGGACCATCATCGGTAATGAAATCACCCGGAATCATGGCGCTGCCGGCCTGTCTGACGATACGGTCAGCCTCACCTTCAACGGCTCCGCCGGGCAGAGCTTTGGAGCATTCATACCGCGCGGCATAACCCTGAAGCTGTCGGGCGACGCCAATGATTATCTGGGCAAAGGGCTCAGCGGCGGAAAAATCATAGTTTATCCGCCGGCTGGCTCTACATTCAAGGCCGAAGAAAACATCATCGCCGGCAATGTGGCTTTTTATGGCGCAACCAGCGGGACTGCCTATATTCGTGGCATGGCGGGCGAGAGGTTCTGCGTCCGGAACTCCGGCGTTAATGCCGTAGTTGAAGGGGTCGGCGATCACGGCTGCGAGTATATGACCGGCGGCACCGTTGTGATACTTGGCCGGACCGGCCGCAATTTCGCTGCCGGAATGAGCGGCGGTGTGGCGTATGTTTATGATGAACAGGGAGATTTTTCAAGCCGATGCAATTTGGAAATGGCCGGTTTGGAACCGCTTGACAAAAACGATCGTGCAACCGTCAGGGGGATGATCGAAAAACATGCCGAATACACCGGGAGTTCTCTTGCAAAGGCCATACTTGCCGGTGGAGAAAACAGTCTGTCGCGGTTCGTAAAAGTGTTGCCGATGGATTACAAACGTGTGCTGCAGGCGCTTGAGCGGGCAAAGGCCGCAGGCCTCAGCGGTGACGACGCTCTGGCCGCCGCGTTTGAGGAAAATTCGCATATCGTCGGGCATTAAAACCTTACCACCCCTAGTCCCTCCTAAAATAGGAGGGGGATTTTAAGCTCCCCTCCTATTTTAGGAGGGGTTGGGGGTGGTTGGGTTTAGTCTTGTAATTTTACAACATAGGGAAACAATCATGGGAAAACCAACTGGATTCATGGAATATATTCGCGAAGTGCCTGCAGACCGGGCACCTCTGGAGCGTATTAACGACTGGAACGAATTTCATCTGCATATGCCGGATGAGGATCTCCGCACCCAGGGCGCCCGTTGTATGGATTGCGGCGTGCCGTTTTGCCACAGCGGCGTGCTGATCAGCGGTATGGCCAGCGGCTGTCCGGTTAACAATCTGATCCCGGAGTGGAATGACTTGATCTATTGCAACCTCTGGCAACAGGCGTTGGACAGGCTGCACAAGACCAACAATTTCCCGGAGTTCACCGGACGTGTCTGCCCGGCCCCCTGCGAGGGGTCCTGCACTCTGGCCAGTATCGATCCGGCTGTTACGATTAAAAATATCGAGGTCAGCATTGTTGAACGAGGCTTTAAAGAGGGGTGGATCGTTGCCGCTCCTCCTGCCGTACGCACCGGCAAAAGAGTTGCAATAGTCGGTTCCGGCCCCGCCGGGCTCTCCGCCGCCGCTCAACTCAACAAGGCGGGTCACAATGTGACGGTCTTTGAACGCGCCGATCTGCCGGGGGGGCTGCTTATGTACGGCATCCCCAATATGAAACTCGACAAGCGCGAAGTGCTGCTGCGCCGCATCAAGCTGATGCAGGCCGAGGGGATTACTTTTCACTGCAACGCCGAGGTGGGGGGGAGTGAGCTTCCTGTGGCAGCGTTGCGCGACGATTTTGATGCCGTAGTTATAACGACCGGCGCCACCCTGCCGCGTGATCTTCCGATAGAGGGGCGCGGTTTGAAGGGGATTCATTTTGCGATGGAGTTTCTGACGGCCAATACAAAGGCCCTGATGCAGGGGAATGACGATTTCATCTCGGCCAAAGGGAAGGACGTTATTATCATCGGCGGCGGCGATACCGGGACGGACTGTGTAGGCACATCGCTCCGTCATGGCTGCAGCGCCGTAACCCAGCTGGAAATTATGCCGCGATCGCCGGATGAACGCGCTGCCGATAACCCCTGGCCGGAATGGCCCAAGACCCACAAGGTGGATTATGGCCAGGAAGAGGCCGCTGCAAAATTCGGTGCCGACCCGCGGGTTTATCTGACGACGGCTACCAGATTTGAAGGGGGCGCAAACGGTGCCGTCAAGGCTGTCCATACCGTAGAAGTCGCCTGGGAAAAGAACGAAAAAGGTCAGTTCATACCCAAGCCGGTTCCTGGCACCGAGCAGGTTCGACCCGCTCAGCTGGTGCTGCTGGCGATGGGCTTTTTAGGGCCTGAACAGCCTCTGATCGACTCTTTTGGACTGGATAAGGATCCGCGCAGTAATATCAAAGCCGAATACGAGAAATACAGCACCAGCGTGCCGGGTGTCTTTGCCGCCGGCGACTGCCGCCGTGGCCAGAGCCTCGTGGTGTGGGCCTTTAACGAGGGGCGCGGTGCTGCCCGTGAGTGCGACCGTTACCTGATGGGAAGCAGTGAGCTGCCGTAATAGAAACTCTTTTTGTCCTGAAATAGGCATTTGAACCGCAAAGGCGCAAAGAACGCGAAGAAAATCAGTGTATTAACGGAATAAACCTTCTTACCCAAGAGATGACTTCAGATTTCTTGTCAACTCTTTGATTTCTTTGCGGACTTTGCGTCTTTGCGGTAATGGACTGCTTTTTCTAGGTTTGTTGATTTGTAACACGAGGCAATGAGGCCTTCCCGATCTGATCGGGGGGGCCTTTTTTCTGCGCAAATGCAGAGGTGGAGCCGGTTAAGATGGGTGCGTGCAATGCGGGGTATATTTTCGTGTGAATAAAAAAATTTTGTTAAATTATAATAGCTTGCATCTTGTATACAATTTGATGTAAGAGACCATACACGTACTTTAAAATTGACCTTGACGTAAGTTGCAATTACGGGTAAATAGGTATTATTGACATACGTCATTTGTAATTGTCTGAGATTCACATATAATTAAACGTATTAACGTGCTGCCAATAACCCCGCAGGAGAGGGACTCATGCTGATAGTTGTCTGTATTAAACAGGTGCCGGATACGACCCAGGTTCAGATTGACCCGGTAACAAACACTTTGGTTCGTGACGGTATTCCCTTTATTGTCAATCCCTACGATACTCACGCTCTTGAGGAGGCATTGCGCCTTAAGGACCGTTTTGGCTGCAAGGTCGCCGCCATTTCGATGGGCCCCCCTAATGCCGAGGCGACGTTGAAGAAGGCGCTTGCCCTGGGTGTCGATCATGCCATACTGCTCTCCGATCGTGTGTTCGGTGGTGCCGATACTCTGGCAACCAGCAATGTTCTGGCTGCCGCGATAGCCAAGCTGAATGCGGAAGTCGATGAGGTTGGTCTGGTGCTCTGCGGCAAGCAGACAATCGACGGCGATACCGCCCAGGTTGGTCCCGGCATTGCCAGCCGCCTCGGTTATCGTCAGCTGACGCTGGTAGACAAAATTATCAACCTGGATTTTGGCGCGAAAAAAATTCGCGTCAGCCGAAAGCTCGAAGGTCGTCACGAAATTGTCGAAACGCCCCTGCCGGCCATGCTGACTGTTGTTCGTGAACTGAACCGGCCGCGCTATCCAAAGGTGCAGATGAGGCTGGCTGCCGCCGAAGCTGTCGTCGATATGTGGAACAATGCAACACTGCAGCTGAATGAGCAGAAAATAGGGCTGAAAGGATCTCCTACCTGGGTATCCAAAATTTTCTCTCCCGAGCGTGTCAAAGGGGAAATACTTGGTGACGGCTACGCCGACCCGGCCGGAACCGCAGCGCTGCTGATAGAAAAACTGATGGCGAAGGATATGTTACCATTATGAGCGAGCCAAAACCAAAACCCAAAAAACCACGCGGCGTCGCGCAGCTGATTGCCGGCGCCTGCATCGCTTGCGGCGCCCGCTGTCAAAGCGTCTGCCCGGTAAACTGCATTGAAATGACCGACAGCGGCGAGCCGATTATCGATACAGTAAAATGTATCGGTTGTCAGAAATGCGTCAAAATCTGTCCTGCGGATGCCCTGGAGATGTACTTTACTCCCGAGGAACAGAAAATACTCGCTGAATTAGTCGTGAGCGCCGTCCCTGTCGAAGAAGAGATTGACCCGGAGGCCGCCGCCATTGCGGCCAAACTGGCTCAATACCGCGGTGTCTGGGTTTTCGTCGAGCAGACCGAAGGTGAACCGGCCAAAGTCTCCTGGGAACTGCTAGGGGTCGGAGCGGGACTTGCCGCCAGTCTTGGCGTCGAACTCTGTGCGCTAGTTATCGGCGAGAATGTCGAGCACCTCTGCAAGGAGGCTTTTGCCTACGGCGCCACCAAAGTCTATCTGCTTGATGCCCCGATTTATTACCACTATCGCACCGAGGCTTATGTGGAGGGGTGCTGCCACCTTATCGAAAAATACAAGCCCGAGGTCATCCTGATGGGGGCAACCGGCATGGGCCGCGATCTGGCTGGAGCCATTGCCACCCGTGTCGCCACCGGGCTCACGGCCGACTGTACCGGACTGGCCATCGACGACAAGCGCAACCTGATGCAGACTCGTCCCGCCTTTGGCGGCAACATCATGGCGACGATCATGTGCGACAAATTTCGTCCCCAGATGTCCACCGTGCGCCCCAACGTCATGCCGATGCCGGAGTATAGGGCGGGAGCGGAAGGGGCAATCATTCGTGATCCATTCACCGTTACCGAAGAAAGCGTACTCACAAAAGTCATCGAGATCATCCGAGATTCGCACAGCAAGGGTGCAGTCGATATAACCGGCGCCGAATTTATTATTTCGGGTGGGCGAGGCATGATGGCGCCTGAGAATTTTGCGATGCTTCAGGAGCTGGCCGACGAACTGGGCGGCGTGGTGGGTGCTTCCCGCAGTGCCGTTGACGCCGGCTGGATGCCGGGCGATCGCCAGGTCGGCCAGACCGGCAAGACCGTGCGCCCCAAAATATACATCGCCTGCGGAATTTCCGGCGCCATTCAACACCTGGTCGGCATGCAGGATTCCGATATAGTTATAGCAATCAACCGTGATAGCCATGCACCGATTTTTGAAGTTGCCACCTACGGCATCGTTGGCGACCTGTTCCAGGTGGTCCCGGCGATTACGGCGAAGATCAGAGAACTAAAAAAACAGGGTCAAGGGGCAAGGGGCAAGTAAAGATTTTAAACCTTGACCCTTGCCTTGACCCTTGAAACTTGACCCTGAGGTTAAAAATATATGACACCAAATCCATCCATATTCGCTCCGCTCCTGATAGCTGCCCTTGCCCTGTTCGCCTGGAGCTGCTGGAAGCGGCTCAGTTTAATCTCACTCGGTCAACCGGAAGAGCGTTGCGACAACATCCCGGTTCGTTTTGGCGAAATGCTGCTGTACGCCTTCGGACAAAAGCGTGTGCTTGCCAAACCATTCGGCATCAACCATTTCATAATCTTCTGGTCGTTTCTGATCCTGATGACGGCAAACACCGAGTTTATCCTGAACGGACTTTTCCCTCAAACGATCAAGCTCATCAAGCTTCCGTTTGAACTGTACGTGCCGCTCGCCTTCATGATAGATATAGCGTCGTTGCTGGCCTTGATAGCGGTAGCCGTGGCTGCGCTGCGGAGGCTTTTTTCACCCCCCTATCCGGAAGCGCGTACCCTTGAAGCTTTTTTCATCCTCGGGTTGATTGCGACGCTGATGCTCGCCTCGTTTACTCTCAATGCCTCTGAGCTGGCGGCATTTATACAGAATACCCATGTCGCCCCGGCGTCATTTCTTGCCGCGGCGCGAAAAGTCATGCCGGTATCGGCTCTCCTGGCGGGAATACTTCCGCCGTTGCAGCTGGAAGCGATCCACACCGCCGCCTGGTGGGCTCATGCCATCGCGCTGCTGGCCTTTATCTGCTATCTGCCGAACAGCAAACATATGCATATCCTGACAGCCATACCGAACTGCTTTTTTCGCCGTCTGGAAAAACCGAACACCCAACAGAGAGAGGCATTCACCGTTGGCAACGATTTCGGCGTTGCCCGGGTTGACCGGTACAGCTGGAAAGATCTGCTTGACTCCTTCTCCTGTACCGAATGCGGTCGCTGCCAGAACGTCTGCCCGGCCAGCATCACCGGCAAGCCGCTCAATCCGCGCGCGGTGATCCATGATATCAAGGTCAACCTGCTGGAGAACGGCTCCGCTCTCAAAAAAGGCGGGGTGCCGCAGACGCCGCTGATCGGTGACAACGGTGAAGGGAGCATTTCCGAGGAGTCGATCTGGTCCTGTACCACCTGCGGGGCCTGTATGGAGGCATGTCCGGTCTTTATCGAGCAGATGCCCAAAGTTATCGAGCTTCGGCGTCACCTTGTCGAAAACGAAGCAAAATTCCCCGAAGAGCTGCTGAACCTGTTTGAAAATATGGAGGGTCGCAGCAATCCCTGGGGAATTGCGCCGTCGGAGCGGACCAAATGGTGCGGTCAGCTGGATGTTAAGCCGTTTGACGGGGATACTACGGAATATCTGTTCTATGTCGGCTGCTCAGGCTCGTTTGATTCGCGCAACAAGCATGTCAGCGTGGCGATGACTCAGCTGCTGGACAAGGCCGGCATCTCGTGGGGAATTCTCGGCAAGGATGAAAAATGCTGCGGCGACAGCGTACGCAGGCTGGGGAACGAATACGTCTTCGACAAGATGGCGCGGGAAAACGTCGCGATGTTTATCGAGCGTGGCGTCACGAAAGTAATCACTCAATGCCCGCACTGCTTTTCGACGCTGAAAAACGATTACCGTCAGTACGGTCTTGAGCTGGAGGTCCTTCACCATAGCGAACTGCTGCGCAATTTGGTCCAGGAAGGACGTCTCGTCCTTGATAAGACAACGGCGGAAATGGGCAACACTGTTTTTCATGACTCCTGCTATCTGGGGCGTCATAACGATGTGTACGACGCTCCGCGTTCGGTAATCGAGGCGGCCACAGGTCAAGCGCCGTCCGAGATGGAGCGCAACCGGGGCGCCGCTTTCTGCTGCGGCGCCGGCGGCGGCAGGATGTGGATGGAAGAGCATGTCGGGGAGCGGATCAACCTGACGCGCGTCAAGGAAGCGTTGGAACAAAAACCGGATACGATCTGCGTTGCTTGTCCTTACTGCATGACGATGTTCGAAGATGGGCTGAAAGATGTTAAGGCTGAAAATGTCAGGGTGCGTGACGTGGCCGAGGTGATGGCTGAAGCTCTGCTGCGTTAAGATCCATTATGTTTGGAAATATAACCAATGAAACCGGATATCTCATGGAGCGGTATCCGGTTTCATTGTCCCTAAAATCAGTTTGTTAGTCCTCTCTTTTGAATCATTCCCCCTTGTAGCTCAATCTCGTTGCTCGTTCGATAAAAAAAGAAATTTGTATACAGTTCATATAAGTGCTTTTTTTTTAGCCATCGGTATGCTATTTAATCGATACTAAATTTTAATACCTCAACTGGGGAGGCGGCATGAGTTACGAAGTGAAAAACGAGCAGCTGGTCAAGTGGGTAGCAGAAGTAGCAACGCTGTGTGGACCTGAAACGATCCATTGGTGCGACGGTTCGCAGGAAGAGTACGACAAGCTCTGCAACCAGCTGGTAGAGAGCGGCACTTTCAAGAAGCTGAACCAGGAGAAACGTCCGAACAGCTATCTGGCCTGTTCCGATCCGGGCGATGTGGCACGTGTTGAAGACCGTACGTTCATCTGCAGTATCTCCAAACAGGATGCCGGTCCGACCAACAACTGGATGCACCCCAAAGAGATGAAGGAAACATTGCAGAAGCTCTTCAAAGGGTGTATGCGCGGACGCACCATGTACGTCATTCCGTTCAGCATGGGGCCGCTTGGCTCGCCGATTGCCAAAATCGGTGTTGAAATATCGGACTCTCCATACGTTGTCGTCAATATGCGTATCATGACCCGTATGGGTCAGGCCGTTGTCGATGTGCTTGGCGATGGCGAATTCGTTCCTTGTCTGCATTCGGTCGGAGCCCCGCTTGAGCATGGTCAGAAAGATGTGCCTTGGCCATGTAACAAGGAAAAATATATTGTTCACTTCCCTGAAGAGCGTTCGATATGGTCATACGGCAGCGGTTACGGCGGCAACGCTCTGCTCGGAAAGAAATGCCTGGCCCTGCGAATTGCCTCCAAGATAGCCAAGGACGAGGGGTGGCTGGCCGAGCATATGCTGATTTTGGGCATCGAATCGCCAAAGGGCGAAAAAACCTATATCGGCGCCGCTTTTCCGAGCGCCTGCGGCAAGACCAATCTGGCGATGTTGGTGCCGCCGGACACATTTAATGAGACCGGCTGGAAAGTTTCGACCGTCGGTGATGATATTGCCTGGATCAAGCCCGGCCCGGATGGAAGGCTGTATGCCATTAACCCTGAATACGGCTTCTTTGGCGTGGCACCAGGCACATCGATCAAGACGAACCCGAATGCCATGGCCTCCTGCGCCGGCAACTCTATTTTCACCAACGTGGCTCTGACGCCTGATGGCGACGTCTGGTGGGAAGGTATGACCGATGCCAAGCCGCCGGTTCTGACCGACTGGCAGGGTAATCATTGGACTCCCGATTGCGGCAGAAACGCCGCACACCCGAACTCCCGTTTCACCTCGCCTGCCGGACAGTGCCCTTCAATTGACCCTGAATGGGAAAATCCTAAAGGCGTACCGATGGCGGCCTTTATTTTCGGTGGTCGACGCAATACGGTAATTCCGCTTGTCTATCAATCATTCAACTGGAGTTTCGGCGTTTATCTGGCTGCTACCATGGGATCGGAAACGACTGCCGCGGCAACCGGCACAGTCGGCAATGTTCGCCGTGATCCGTTCGCGATGCTGCCGTTCTGCGGTTATCACGTTGCCGATTATTTTGCCCATTGGTTGCAGGTTGGCCGGACTACTCCGGTTCCGCCCCGCATCTTCAGTGTCAACTGGTTCCGTAAAGACGCTAACGGCAACTTCCTCTGGCCCGGCTACGGTGAGAACATGCGCATCCTTAAGTGGATCGTCGAGCGCGTCAACGGCAACGGCGCCGCGGTAGAGAGTCCGCTTGGCTGGATGCCGAAGTATGAAGATCTTGACTGGACCGGTCTGGACAGTGTGAGCCGCGAACAGTTCTATGAATTGATGTCGGTTGACCGTGATGTTTGGAAGGAAGAACTGGTTTCACACGAGGAGTTGTTCGTCAAGATGTATGATCGTCTGCCCAAGGAGTTTTCGCACATCCGTGAGCTGATATTGTCCGGTCTCTGGCGTTCGCCCGAGCATTGGGAGCAGTTTCACTCAACATCGGATCTGGACAGCTAAACGATTAGAACCGCTTCTGTCTGTAATGTAAAAAAGGGCGCTGCTTCCGCAGTGCCCTTTTTAATCGTCTACTTCTATCTCACGCACTCGCAGCTCCTCGCCGGTCATAATCGTTACCCGGTTGCCGCCACAGTGTCGGCATGACCCGTACAGCTCCGTTAACGGCGTTTCCCGGCCACATTCATGACACTCACCTCTGCCCGGAACGCGAATGATGACCAGCCTGGCATCTTCCAGCAAGGTTTCCCTGCTGCATGCCTCGAAACAGAATTCAATCGCTTCCGGCACCACACTGCTCAACTCGCCGATTTCCACATCGAGCGAGCGAACCCGGCGACCTCCGGCATGTTCCAGACAGAGATCTATGATCCCTTGGGTTATGGCCATTTCATGCATAATTTCTCCGCTTTTACAAAAAAAGCCTGCGAGGTTGTAACCTCGCAGGCTTTTGTGCAATCCCTCAAGAGGGAAGGCGAATTAGTGTTTTTTCTCTGGAGCAGGAGCCACTGCAGGAGGAGTTGTTACTGTAGTCGTAGTAGATGTGGTTTTAGCAGCAGACATAGGAGCCTGAACTGGTTTTGGTGCTTCTACAGCAGGAGCAGGAGCAGGAGCTTCTTCTTTTTTCTTGCAGCCAGCTGCGAATACGGAAGCCAGTGCCACTACCAGGGTCAGAGAGATCAGCTTTTTCATGTGTGTTACCTCTTTCTTTAGTGTATTTACCATTTGAACGCAATGCGCATGGTTTCTAAATCGACCTAGGAATATACGCAAGTTTTCAGAAGAGTCAAGAGTTATTTTAGCTGCTAATGATTTTTTAAACTTTTTGATTTATTTTCATGCAACTTCCGGTCAGATCGTCACGGCTGATCAATATTTCCGGATCGGTTGATATTCATAAAAAACGCATCTGAGCAGCCGGTCATAACCGGCGATAGATTCTCTCAACCGCACAGATAGTAGAGAAGAGAGTGCGGGCAGCGCCTACGAGCGTCTCCGACTTTCCGAGGACCAGTATCCCACCGGTCGGCAAAATGTGTGCGATTCCGAGTAAAATATTTTCCTGATCCGACCGGGTGAAATATATGAGTGTGTTTCGGCACAGGACTAGTTGGCATGGCTCAAGCGTTGCAACATCCATAATGTTCTGTTGATGAAATGTGACCATCTCGCGGATGATTGCCGATAGCTGCAAGTGTGAGCCATTGGAAACAAAGTAGCGCTCCTTGAAGGAATACGGAAGATCCTTAAGGTGGTCCTCGTAATATTCCGCTCGTGCGGCTGTCTGCAAAATATCAGCTTCGATATCGAAAGCATGAATCTCTGTCGGAGTATGCTGAAGTTGCCGGGCAAAAAACTCCCGTAGAATAATGCCGAGACTGTAAGCCTCTTCTCCGCCGGCACAGCCGAGGCTCCATATCCTGAGACATCCTTGCTCGGTTTCTGCCTTTTGAAACAGATAGGGGATTATCTCTGCTTGAAGCTTATCGAACATCGAAGGGTTACGAAAAAATTGACTGACATGAATGGTAAGGTTTTTTTTAAGGAGGTCAAGTTCCCGTTCGCTTTGATGCAACAGGCTGCAATACTCGGTTGAGTCCAGGCAGCGGCACGAACGCATCCTGATTGCGACGCGGCGTTTCATGCACTTGTCCTTGTACATTGATATGCTGAAGCCGCGCCTTTTTTCGAGGATCGAGCCGATCTCCGCCAGGGCACCATCACTGATTTCCAATGAATCGGTCAAGGCATGTTCTGGTACAATGTTTGTCACGGTAATGGTCCCATTCCGTCCCTTACGATACATTAAACTCTGATAAACAGGATAAGTGCGATAATGAAGTGATAGCACGAAGCATCAGGCTTCGCAACCGTGAGAAAAAATTGTCTGGCGATCGAAGGATAGGCAACGTCGGTGCGACCGGAAAAATATTGCCGTGCTGTCTTGTGCGGTGCTAAAGTATGAAAAGTAATTCTTGTCGAAGTGAGTGCCGATATGCCCCTGGAATCGTTCAACGAGATTGCAATAGCCGCTGTCCCTGAACATGCCAATGCCATGCCTGACCAGGCAGAAGCGCTGGTGGAAGCCCTCACCGCCGGCAAGGACCGTCTCTTTTCCGTTATCCGGGATCATCGTGAAGAGGTGCTGATAGCCGCACTGCGTAATCCGGAACTCGACTCCCGGCATTTGTTGGCGCTTCTTAAGCGGCGTGAGATTGAGGCGGTAATCACGGCAATTTATGCCGGAAAAAGAGTGATGGAGGCCTATGCCGTTAAATTTGCCCTGGTCGCCCATCCCGATACTCCGGTGCATATCGCTCAGACTTTGTTGCCGCTTCTGTATGTTTTTGATCTGTTGAAGCTCTGCACACTGCCCGGTATATCTGCCGACATTCGTCTGGCTGCCGAACGTAAAATCGTTCAGCAGATACCAACCCAGCCGCTGGGAAATAAATCGACGCTGGCACGGCGTGGAACAGCAGCAATTCTGGATGCCCTGCTTCGTGAAGGGGGGCAAAATGTTCTGGAAGCATGTCTGGATAACCCTCGGTTGAAAGAGGGCTCCCTGCATCAGTTTCTGGCTTCGTCACTGGCAACTGCGGAAGCTGTTTCAACGG
The DNA here is from genome assembly GCA_903925005.1 of uncultured Geobacteraceae bacterium. GTDB lineage: Bacteria > Desulfobacterota > Desulfuromonadia > Geobacterales > Pseudopelobacteraceae > JACRCG01. The sequence goes on along the minus strand of CAIYDX010000376.1, from coordinate 1,722 downwards.
TTGCCCGAAACAGCCGCTGGAAAAACCGTCCGAATATTCGTCTGGCAATTCTTAAAAATCCGCGTACGCCATTGATCTGTTACACCGCATTTCTGCCGGGGCTCTCTACTGCTACCTTGCGCGATCTGCTCGCATCGCCCCGTCTGACATCCGCTCAAAAAGAGCTGCTGCGCCAGACCGGCCCCCAACCTCAATGAAACTAATTATTATTTTCATAATTATGCTCGGAATCGCATGCTTTTTATCGGCTGAGGCCGCTGAATATGCCGTGGTGCGCACTCCTGCGCCGGTTTTGAATTCTCCTGATTTTACGGCTGTTTTTGGAGGAGCAAGCGGACAGGATCTGAAAATAGATCGCTGCGGGCAGGTACGTGAGCTTGAGTTCATCGCCCTGCCCGGATCGCTCTTTACCATTCTGAAGAAACTGCGCTCGGGAACTATCGACGTCTATCAGGTCGAGACGGCTGAATATGCAACTCCGCCAGGCGTGCATCTGTATGTCGATGGCCGCTTTTTAGGGTTGGAACGTATCATGCCGGAGCCTCGCAAACCGGTGCTGCCTCCGTTTGAAAAGATAGTGGCGGCACTTAGGGGGGCTGTCGGAAACTCTTATGTCTGGGGAGGCAATGTTCCAGACGGAGTGCCGGTGCTGGCGGCATGGTTCTATAAAGGCATCGGTGACGATGACAAGGGGCGGCTTACTCTTGCGGGGCTGGATTGTTCAGGGTTGTTGTATAACGCTACCGGCGGCTGGACTCCCCGTAACACCTCACGGCTGATTTCGTTTGGTCAAGGCGTGGCAATTGCCGGCAAACAGGCCGAAGAAATTGCTGCGCTGCTTCAGCCGCTTGATTTGATCGTCTGGAATGGACACGTTATCATTGTGCTGGACCGGCATACCGTTATAGAGAGTCGCCTTGCCTGCGGCAAGCCGGGCAATGGCGGAGTGGTGATGACACCATTGTCACGGCGGATAGCAGAAATAATGCGCACACGCCGCCCGGCAAATGCCTGGCCGGACGACAGTAAACGCCGGGACATCTTTGTTGTCAGGCGCTGGTATTCTTGTGACGGATTCGTTCCTTGCGATAAAATATACCGTCCTGTAAAAAAATAATTGACTTACATGCAATAATTGGGTATAAAACTCTTCCTTTCGCGCTTCATTGGGCATGATTCCTTAAATGGAACGGCGTGACAGGTTCATACGTCCCCTTCGTCTAGCCCGGCCCAGGACACCGCCCTTTCACGGCGGCGACACCGGTTCAAATCCGGTAGGGGACGCCAATACATAATCCGGAGAAGTCCGGTTAAGTACAGAAAGCCTTGAGAAATCAAGGCTTTTTTGTTTTTACTTGTCCAGCACAGTCCGCCTTGATATGATGGAATCCAGTTAGTTTAAGGGTGTTTCTGGGGGTGTTTCAAAAAACCCTCAAAATGGACACCCTCAAAAAAGGGGGGATACCATGCCTAAGCGGATTCTGCCAATTACTGATCTCCAGGTCAAAACAGCAAAACCGAAAGTAAAAGAATACAAGCTGACTGATGGCGGCGGATTATATCTGCTGATTACACCCAGTGGAGGGAAGCTCTGGCGCTTCAATTACCGTTTTGACGAAAAATACAAAACCCTCTTTCTCAAATCCTACCCCGAAATCACCCTTTCTGATGCAAGAAAAGCCCGAGATGATGCACGAAAACTTCTAGCAAATGGAGTAGATC
>CAIYDX010000375.1 GCA_903925005.1 uncultured Geobacteraceae bacterium | reverse complement strand
CGTGTCGGCGGTTCGATTCCGTCCCTGGGCACCACTAAAAAAATCAACTACTTAGAGCATTTTCTAAGTAGTTTTTTTTATGCCCAATGAGCAGTAAATGGGCAGTAGTGAAAAAATGGTCAGAAATCTCAAAAGCCCCGCTTTTAACGGCAATTTCTTGTTTTGTCAGGTTTTTACTGTTCATAGGTTTTACCGTTCGTCCTTCGTCGCTTTACTCTGTCCGTCATAATGTATTTCCTACCACCCCGCCACTGCCATATCTATTATCTGCCGTGCAAGCTCAAACCCCAGCCGTCGTCTACTTTGAAAACAACTTATCTGGGTCAATCTTCAGCCTGAATTTTCGGTTCAAATTCAGCTCATCTTCTTTCGGAATATCCATGAATGTCGGATTTCCAAGTATCAAATCGTATTGGTGAAGAGCGAGTTTAAGAATGTATTCCGCATCCTCAAAACTTAATCGCTGGCGATATTGACTGTCCTTCCTGAGTCCATTGAACGGGGTCAGAAAGCTGTCTCCTGTAGCGTTTCGCTGTTGTTCAAGTAACTGGTTAGCAAACAGAACAATGGTTTCAAGGTCAACGTCTTTACGGTTGAGGTTTATCTTGGTAATACTTCGGCTTGTCTTCTTCACTTTGCTGTCCGAGATTTCCTCTCCCATGTAGAACTTAATTGTCCGCCCTTTCTCCAAGTCAAAGCCGTATAAACCGACTTGACCGCCCTGAACGTTCTTTTCCATTTTCTTTGACTTGGTCGTTTGATACTGATTTACAAAATCCAAGTCGTCAAAAAAACCCACCGATTTGTCGCCTATCCAAAATGCAAATGTTTCGCATGGCGTCGGATCACCCTGGTCTTTTTCCCAGTTTCTGAATAGTGCGAGGCAAACCGGGCATGTTGTCTTCTTGAACAGCCTGTAATTCAGACTTACAACCGTTTCGAGGTGTTCCCTGAATTGTCCGCTATTTATGAATGATAAAGGGATTATTGCAGCAACATAGTCTGCTTCGTCGAGACATTTTTGAATTGACCGCAGGTATATGTTCGAAAAGTTTTCAAACTCTGCTTGATAATCATCCCCGGAATCACCTGCTTTATTCCTGTTCTTTGTTGCAACCGATTTACTGCCATATGGAGGGTTAGTCACAATGAACCGGTATCCGCTCGGCATAATGGTTTTTACAGTCCCATTTACCTTTTCAAACTGCTTGATTTGCTTTTGAAGCTGTTTATCCAAAATTATACGGTCAGTTATGACAATGATGCTGTCATAAATCGGCTTATTATCTGTTCCAAATAGATTAGATAATTGGTGTGCTAACCAGGCAATTGTCTTACTCTTGCCGAAAAGCCCGTTCGCTGAGTCACAAAGGATGCCCCTGATAATGGTTTTCAAATATTCAGTGCAGGGAACTGGATCAGGATTGACAATAGTTCTTTCACTTCTGGCTATTGAGGTAAGGAGTTCTTTCTGATGTGCGATACTTGCGGTCAATAGTTCAGCCTGCTCTTTTTTGAGCCTGCTTTTGTAGTATTCAATCGTATTGGCAACGCTATAATCCATAACATTTAGCCAGGCAAGACCGATGATGTCGCCCTTTTTGTCATCGGCGAGGTAGTTAAACGTGCAGCCGATAGCTGTTTTTAATCGAATGACTAATTTTTCTGATTGCTCACGATCTAACATTTTGCATCTCGGCTTCGACTTTATCTTAATATTAAGTGGCTTTTTTATGCTTTTATTACTGCACTCTCTGTGCCAAGAGTTGTAATACATATATTGCAACTATCTGGTTTAACTGCATTTTAGATATTTGTCAGAGCGAGTGAACTGGGTACACTGGTTTTATCGGAGAGGGTTAGGTGGGCATGTAATATATTTTTATTTACTTTTTAAGTAATAAATAAGTATTTTATTATTGACAAAAAAATGTTTTTGATATAGCTTGTGTCTTCGATAAATACGCTTAGGAGGAATTGATATGGTTAAAAAGGCAGTTGCAGCGGAAACACCGGCGGTTCCGGAAAAGAAACCGGGGAGAACTGGTCGCCCACCGCTGACTCCAGTACAAAAGGCGGAGCGGGATGCTAAAACACGGGAGAATGTAAAAATCTACCTTACGTCTCTTCAATATGCTTATTTAAATGAGTATCACGCTCAAGGCGGACACTTGCCGGACGAAACAATCCGGCACGCAATAGATTTTTATTTTGAATGGTTGATAAAGACTGAGCGGTATGAGCCGACGGTTACGCCTAAATCTGCAAGGCTTGCATGGGAAGCTCGGCAGAAGGGTGTTGAAAAAAGTTATAACGATTCGCTGAATAAACTGAAGGAACAGAATCAAGGCGTCGATTTTTCCGACGAGTTACCAGCTCCTTATGGCGTAAAGGTTGAGCCACAAAAGGCTGAATAACGCTCCTGAACCTGATCTGTAGCAACAAGCCCGGAACGTTTGGGATACTGCTACGCCAGGAGTGTGTAATATGTGTAGAAAACTGAAAAAGGCAAGGCATCGGAATGGGAGTTGTCAACGACGTAAATCATTTTTATCGAGTGATTACAGGTATTTCTTGAAACCTGCGTCGGTTGATGGTACCAGCAAGTATTCGGGAGGTGCCTATGCCGTTTGTATTTAGTGATGACGAATTGGACGAGTTGGCAGTAAGGCTTTGTGCCAGGATTATTCCCAACATGCTTGACGCCATGAAAGTGAAAGTGGCTGCCAAGGCAAAGCAAATTCCGCCGAATCTTATGGACGTTGATGAACTGATGGCGAGACTCCATGTTAATAAAAAGTGGATATATCGCAAGGTTCAAGAATGCCGTATTCCATCCCGCAAAGTAGGCAAGTTCATTATGTTTTTAGTGGACCCTTTGGTCAAGACAATAATGCTTTTAGTTTAAGATGGTAGTTTCTGCTTTTGATTTTGGTTCTACCCCTAAAAAAGCTTTTCGTTCTTTGAATTTGTCTACGATTCTTGCTCCGCCGCCGCTGGCCGTT
>CAIYDX010000374.1 GCA_903925005.1 uncultured Geobacteraceae bacterium | reverse complement strand
TGAGCTAATAGAGGGGCGAGATAGTCAAACAGTTGTTCAGTTAAAGGTAGGTCAGCAATTATTGTTAGCACATATTACTCGCAAGTCCTTATTGTTGCTAGGCTTGAAAATTGGTATGTTGGTATTTGTACAGATTAAAGGCACATCCATATTAAATTAAGTCAGCGATATTTAAGTAAAGATTGCGCATGAAATGAATTAAACAACTGTAGGGGTGAATTCATTCGCCCGCACTTTCTAAGTGTCTGGCCAATACCACTAAAGGGTGTACAACCTTACACTGATCATTATTAAGAAATACCGAGCAGCCAAAATTACTGCTTACAACGATATCTACCTGCATTTTACTGATGCTTTGGAGTTTTAAAGTACGCAATTGCTTTGCGTTGTTAGGGTGAGTTAGCATGTAACTGCCTCCAGCTCCACAGCAAAGATTATTGTTGGCTAGTTCTGTAACAGTTATGTCGGGTATTTTATGCAGTAAGGCATAGACGATAGCTTGGTTTTTAAGGATATTTCGTTGACTGCAAGGTTCATGTACTGAGACTTTCAGTTTAGATGGAATTAGCTTTATTTCATTCGGCCACTGTTTCAATACAAACTCATTGATATCCCTTAAGCGTTGTAAAAAATAGGCGGTTGCAATATTGTCGTCGCTTCGATATTCGCTTAACATCGCACCACACCCGGTGGCAACATGAAGTACAGCATCGACTTCTAAGGCATTGAATACTTCAATGTTGTTCGTCACAAAGGTGTTAGCTGATTGACCGTTGTGCTGATGTATTGCACCGCAGCAGCTTTGTTGTTTTGGAACTAATACCTCATAACCTATTTCGTTAAGCAATTTTATGGCCGACATTAAGGTGTTGCGATCTAAATGCTCAGCAATACAGCCGGTAAACATGGCAACTTGCCCACGTTTAATTTTGCTCGTAGGATAGCGATCAGTCATAGCTTGCAAAGCTGGTTTAGCGAATAAGGTATCAGCCTCAGACAAATGCAGTTTTTTTAGTACATTGAAATATCTAAGAGGTTTTTGCAGGCCAAATTTTAGATAGATAGCAAGTAATGGCATTAGCCATGATCTTAGACGTTTTTTTTCAATTAACTTAAACGCTAAATTGGCAAGAGCTGTCGGCTTGGTTTCTAATGCTAACCTTGCTTGATCAAACAACTGCCCATAAGCTACATAGCTAGGGCAACTGATCTCGCAAGCACGACATTGCAGGCAGTTATCGAGTTGTTTGCGTTCATTAGTACTGATAGCTTGTTTATCAATTAAAATTTTACTGATTGTTCGTAGGCGTTGACGAGGCGTTTCTTCATTAGTTTGAAATAATCTAAAGGTCGGACAACTGCTGACACATAAACCGCAGCGCATACATTCAGCAGCATCCGGTATATATAAGCTGGTTTCTAAGGCCTGGTATTCCTCATTGTATTCGAGGTCTATAAAGTCAAACATAGTATTGATCGTCTTTTATATTTTATATTCTTATCATTCCCTCGCTTTATGTGGGAACGAAAAAAACAATAGTTAATTGTAGACAGGAGTAAGACTTTACTCGCTTAAGCGAGTAAAGCGTTTTCGGCAAAGGCACTGCTCACAGTTACGAAATAATATTCTAAAAGTCCACCTTGATTCCCCGTTTACAAAGGGGAGGCTTTTATCTTACAAACTTTCACCTTTAGGGACGACAGATTTGCCCCGTAATCCGATACTCCAAAATACAGGGCGAATTTGTTGCCCCTACAAATGCTTAACTTTGGGCATTGGGGGCAAGCCTACATCACTTTAGTATAAGCACGGCGCAATAACTCCATTTCAGCAGGAGGTCTATTGCGTAATTCAGGTAAAGTTCGCATACGGCAATCTCTGCTTTGCATGAGTTTGTGTGGTGGATCAAGTAACATGAATCTAGCCATGTGTACTGTAATGATACCGCCTGGAGCATCGATTTGTTCAGAAAACTCTGGTTCGATGCATAAAATATCATTATCAATTTGCAGCAGTTTGTTTATAGCATTAACCAACATGGCAGGATGAAGGCTGACTTTAGAGCTAATGACTTCATCAGCTTCAAGTGCGCTTGAAAGCTTAGGTAAGGGCTCTGGAAAACATATGCTTCCGTTGCTGTGCTGAGCGAAAAGTATCAAAGCACTGATATCACCTTTGTAATAGAGCAATAATCTATGATCAGCGAATGGTTCAGAAGGGTTCATAGTTAAGCAGTCGCTGTCAGTAAGTCTTCAATATCAGCATCTAGGATTTGTAGGCCTATTTTTTTACAAAAGCGTACTTCTTTATCTGTTGGATTTTTATTTAAGACCCAGCCTTTTTGAGGTGCCGCACCATAAATAATATCGCTCATGACCATACGTTCAGAATCCCTGTTTAACGGCATACCAATTAATAGATATTGTTTGTCTTTACGATAATTTTTAAGAAAATCAGGAATAGCGAAGCCACCCATTAATTCGGTGATGTAATCAACGTAATCGGCATCTGAAGCGATAAAGTTAGCTTCTGGTTTTGGAGTGCCCATCGGTTTGAATAGAATAGGCAGTCTACGATCTATTTGTTCCTGAGGTATTTCAAAATAATGAGAGCCATCATAATGATAGATTCTAAAACGAAAAGCGCTTGCGCTGATTCTTGCAACACCCACAATTAAAGTATGTTCTTCATCGGCATAACTATCTTGTAATTGAGTATCTCGGTTGATATCTATGACATAAGCAGGTTTCCAGTCTGCTATCCATTTATGTATTTCAGAGCGAGTCCACTCTGTTTCGCCATAAAGTTTGTTTAGAAATTGACTTAGAAAGTTTCTACCTCGTTTGAGTTCGAGATTCATAGCAGCTCTAGGAAACTCATACATCAACTTAGGAGCCATAGGCTGACCATTATTCATCGCTAAAATTAAGCTATTGCTATCGGCTGGCATAGGCTGGCCAGTAAGTTTATTAGTTGCATCAGAAAGAACACCGGGACCTAGATATGGCACGATTTTATTTTCGAATAAACCATTTAATATTTCTGAAAAAACTGTAGTAGACATAACAAATTCCAATGTAAGTAAGCGATGTCTTTGATTAAAGCAAAATTCAATCCAGTTTATTATTATGAATTTAAAGTGTTGAAACTAATTATTTAACAATGCTTTAAATGAGGCTAATTAAAAAGGGATGGGCTACAAATTGTATTGTTTATAACAATCATCCTAATTTGTTACACATAATACTGGCTGTATGTACGCACAATGCCTATCTGGTTTGATAGCCTCGACCAAAAGGTTGTAATTGTAAATAGTAGATCTGAAAAGCAACGCATAGCCGGGACAATGAGGGAACTAAGGCTGAAATGCTTACCCAACAGGGATCATTAGTTATGTAGTTACCCATGGCTAATGTGGGGGCATAAAAAGAATACTTTCACAGTCTCGGACTGCGAAACTCATCATTGCACGGTTTAATGGGTTCCACATTGTTCTACCCATCCTATGAATCTACAACCCAATTAACTAAGACGCATCAATATAGATATTAATAAGCCACATAGTTGAGAGATGTCGTGCTAATAATAAAAACCATACTGTTACTAAGCTTACAGGGCATAACAAAATGTATGAAAAGCAACGTAACTTTAGGCAAGTGAAATATATTAAATCCAATTTGTTCAATGGTTTAAGTGTAGGTATATCAATTGGCATAGCGCTTGCTATATTGTAAATGTCATCAACAACAACATCCTAAAAGGGGAATAGATTATGGCATTACGTCAATGTGCAATATACGGTAAAGGTGGAATTGGTAAATCTACCACAACACAAAATTTGGTTTCTGCGTTAGCAGAATTAGGTAACAGTGTAATGATCGTTGGTTGCGATCCTAAAGCAGACTCTACTCGTTTAATACTTCATGCAAAAGCTCAAACAACCATTATGAG